>JBIITU010000167.1:0-6921 GCA_044340335.1 Steroidobacteraceae bacterium | reverse complement strand
CGCGCCAGCCGTCGAATACGCCGGCGAGACCGGGCGAGTACTCGAGCAGCTCGATCATGCAGCCGATCTGGGCGGTGGCGTCGAGGTAGGCGAACGCCGGGCCCTTGCGGACGCGGCCGCGGTTCGCGACCACGCTGCCGCGCGCGACGTGGTCCGCGATGTCGCGCTCGATGTCGTGCGTCCAGAAGCACAGGTGGTGAAAGCCCTCGCGCCCGGCCGGCACCGTGTCGCGGTAGCAGGTGGGCCCCGGGGCGGTCGGCTGGATCAGTTCGATCTGCACCGCGCCGGCGTAGCAGATGGCCGTGCGCATGCCGAGCTGCGCCGGCGCGCCGCGGTACGTGACATCGGTGAAGAACTCGGGCTTGTAGTCGGCCAGGAAGAACGGGCCGATCCCGAGCATCTTCGAGAAGCGGGTCGCGGCGGCCTCGAGGTCGTCGACGACCCAGGCCTGTTGCAGCAGATCACGCGAAGCAGGAATCATGCGGACTCTCCGACCGGCACCTGCACCGATCGCTTGATGGTGTCGAGGACGATGCTGGAACGCACGTCGCGCACGCCGGGAATGCGCAGCAGGCGGCGCAGCGTGAAATCCGACAGTGCGTCGATGTCGTGCACGACGACGTGCAGCAGGAAATCCATGTCGCCGGTCATCGCATAGCAGGCCATGACCTCGGGCCGCTCCTGCAGCGTGCGCCGGAAGCGTTCGGCAATCTCATCGGTGTGCTGCTCGAGCTTGATCTGCACGAAGGCCTGGATCGAATGACCGACCTTGCGCGGATCGACGATGGCCGCATAGCCCTGGATCACGCCGGCGTTCTCGAGCTCGCGGACGCGCCGCGCGACGGGCGTCGGCGTCAGCCCGATCAGCCGCGCGAGCTCGACGTGCGACACGCGGCCGTCGCGCTGCAGGGTCTCGAGGATGCGTTGGTCGGTGCGATCGAAGCGCATGCGCGAACTATAGCGCGGTAGACTGCGCGCATCATGGATCTGGCTGAATTCCGCCCGGGCGTGCCCGTCGAAATCTCGCCTGGCGTGCGCCGTGTCGTCGCGCCGAACGCATCGGCGATGACGGGCCCGGGCACCAACAGTTACGTGCTCGGCGCCGCCGGCTGGGCGGTCATCGATCCGGGCCCCGACGATCCGCGGCATGCCGCGGCGCTGTTGGCGATTGCGCCGGCACCGCGCTGGATCTTCGTCACGCATACGCATCGCGACCACTCGCCACTCGCGCAGCGGCTGGCCGCCGCGACCGGCGCGCAACTGGTCGGACGACCGGGTCCGCCGGACGGGCGCCAGGACACGGGCTTCCGGCCGGACATCATTCCGCAGCGTGACCAGCGCTTCGAGGCCACGGGGGCGAAGGTCGCGCTGCGCGCGATCGACACGCCGGGGCATGCCTCGAACCACATCTGCTATCTGCTCGAGCCGGAAGGGCTGCTGTTCTCGGGCGATCACATCCTCGATGGCATGACGCCGGTGATCCTGGCCCCGGATGGCGACATGCAGCACTACCTCGAAGCGCTGCGCCGCCTGCGCGAGTTGCCGCTGGCGGCAATCGCACCGGGCCATGGCCGGCTGCTGCGCGAGCCGCAGGCGGTCATCGATGCGCTGGTCGCGCATCGACTGCGCCGCGAAGCCAAAGTCATCGCGGCGCTCGCGAGCCAGGGGAGCGCCGAGCTCGCGGCGCTGCTCGAAGTCGTGTACGCCGATACACCGCGGACCCTGCACGCGCTCGCGCGACTGACGCTCGAGGCGCACCTGATCAAGCTGATGCGAGAGGGGCGGGCGGGGCGCGACGGAGACCGCTGGGTTGGCGTCTGAAACCGGGCCCGCGCCAGGGCGCGGCATCGAGGTGCAGCTGCGCCGGGTCTCGCTGCACCGCGACGGGCGGCGCGTGCTCGACCAGCTCGACTGGCGGCTGCGTCCCGGCGAGCGCTGGGTCCTGACTGGCGCCAACGGCGCGGGCAAGACGCAACTGCTGAAGCTCGTGGCCGGCGCCGTCTGGCCGGATCCGGATGGCCTGTCGCGCCGGCGCTATCGGTGGTGCGGGCAGTGGCACGATGGGCAATGGCACCACGGGCCCGTCGAGTTCGCGAACGCCATCGCGTATCTCGGGCCCGAGCGCCAGGAGCGCTACGAACGTTATGGCTGGAACTTCACTGTGCGCAGCGTCATCGCTACCGGTTGCACGCAGACCGATATCCCGGATCGCCCGCTGCGCGCGCTGGAACGCCGCCGCGTCGCGAGGCTGCTGCTCGAGTTTGGTCTGCAGCGACTTGCACGACGCCGTTTCCTGACTCTGTCCTATGGTCAGCGCCGTCTGGCGTTGTTGGCGCGCGCGCTGGCCAGCCGGCCGCAGTGGCTCCTGCTCGATGAACTGTTCGGGGGTCTCGATGCCGCGCATCGCGCGCAGCTTGCCGGCTGGTTCGAAGGTCCCGGACGGCGCCACAACTGGGTGCTCGCGACGCATCGCCCTGACGAAGCCCCGCGTTCAGCGACGCAGCACGTCGAGCTTGTCGATGGCCGGCTCGCGCGGCGGCGCAGCGCCGCAGTGCCGCGCGCAACCCGGCGCGGCACCGCGCCACTGCTGGTCGCCGCGGCGCCGGTGGCACCGTTGCGGCGGCGCACGGTGCTGGTCGAGTTCGAGCGCGCGTGTGTGTTCATCGACTGGCAGCCGATCCTGCACGATCTGCAGTTCACGCTGCGGGCGGGCGAGGGCTGGGTCGTGCATGGCGCGAATGGCGCGGGCAAGACGACGCTGCTGCGCGCGATCTGGGGCGACCTGCCGGTCGCGCGCGGCGGCCAGGTGCGCCGGCGCGGCGTCGTGCCCGGCGTGCCGCTCGAGGTGTTCCAGCGTCGCAGCGGTTTCGTCGCGCCGCATCAGCATGCGCTGCAGCCGCCCTCTGCAAGCGCGCTCGACGTGGTCGTCTCCGGCCTGCGCAACAGCGTCGGGCTCGATGCACCGGTGCGCGCCGCCGAGCGGCGTCGCGCCCTGAGCCTGCTCGGCGCCGTGGGCCTTGAGTCGCGCGCTGACGATCAGTTCCACGCGCTGTCCTGGGGCACGGCCCGCCGCGTGCTGCTCGCGCGTGCCGCGATCACGCGACCACGGTTGCTGCTGCTGGATGAACCCTGCGCCGGACTCGATCCGGCGGCCCGCGCCGCGATTCGTAGCGACATCGATCGCCTGATCACGCAGGGCGTTGCGGTCGTCATGAGCGCGCACCATCGCGACGAGTGGCCGGCGCGCGCCGGCTTCGAGATCGAGCTCGACGCCGGGCGGCTGCGTTACGCTGGCGTCCTGCGAACCACCGGGCACCCATGAGCAGCAGCGCTGACCCTGACTGGAACACCCTGGGCCTCGACTGGCCGAATCGCGCCGCCAGCCGCTTCGTGCAGGCCGGCGGACTGCGCTGGCATGTGCAGCAGTTCGGGCAAGGCCCGGCCATGCTACTGATCCATGGCACGGGCGCTTCGACGCACTCGTGGCGGGATCTCGCACCGCGGCTCGCGCGTCGCTATCTCGTCATCGCACCCGACCTGCCCGGTCATGGCTTCACGCGCTGCGCGGACGCCGACCGGCTGTCGCTGCCCGGCATGGCAGCAGCCGTGCGCGCGCTGCTCGATGTGCTCCGGATAGAACCGGTGTGGGCGGTCGGACATTCCGCCGGCGCCGCGGTGCTGGTTCGCATGTGCCTCGACGGGCGTCTGCAGCCGCGCCGGCTCGTCAGTCTGAACGGCGCGCTGCTGCCGCTCGGCGGGCTGCGCAGTCCGTTGTTTGCGCCGCTCGCGCGATTGTTCGTCGGCAATCCGCTCGTGCCGCGCCTGTTCGCCCGGCAGGCATCGCAACCTGAAACATTCGCCCGCATGATGCAGCAGACCGGCTCGACGCTCGATGCGCGCGGCGTCGAGCTGTACCAGCGGCTTGCCAGTCGGCCGGCGCATGTCGGCGCTGCCCTCGACATGATGGCGCGCTGGGATGTGCGCCCGCTCGAGCATGAGATCGCGCGCCTTCAGGTGCCACTGACATTGGTATCGGGCGGACGCGATCGGATGATTCCACCGTCGCATGCGGAGGATGTCCGGCGTCTTCTGCCCAGTGCCCAGAGCGTCGTTTTCGAGGATCTGGGTCATCTCGCCCACGAAGAGCAGCCGGAGCGCGTCGCCGCCCTGATCGAATCAGTCTGCGCTGCTTGAGGCGGCGCGTGCGGCGATAGCGCGCCGCCGGCGTTGCCGGTATCTTGCGTGGCATGCTCCCGGGTAATCATCCACTGCGTCACGAACTCAACGACGAGGTGCACGCGCGGCCGCCCGATGCAATCGTCGCACCACTGCGCCTGACTTACCTCGCGCTGCTGTCACCCTGGTCGAACCGCGATCTCGAGTGGCAGAAGGTCGCCGAACTCGCGCGTCGCCATGGCGCCACGCCGCCGGACCCGGACGTCAATCATTTCAGCGCGGATCTCGGGCCGTTCCGGCTCACCTGGGAGCGGCACACGGAGTTCGCCCGCTACATGTTCGCGTTCCCGGGCGAGTTCGCGCCGGGGTTCGCGGATCCACCACTCGGCAGCGTGCCACCCGAGTGGGTCGAATCCCTGCCCGGCCAGTTGCTGATCGCGGCGCGGGCGGTGGTCGTCCGGGGCAGCGCCGACGCCATCAGCTACGAACAACTCGCGGCCGAGAGTTTCGCGGGCAACACCCTGGTCGGTTCGACGATCACCGATAGCGCGGCGACGGCGCTGACCGATTTTCGGATCCATCCCGATGGCTACAGCCGCTGGCATATCGTCAACCACACGATGGGTTCGAGGCAGACCGGCCGGGTCGTGCAGCGCCTGCTCGAGATCGACACCTACCGGATGCTGGCGCTGATGGCGCTGCCGGTGGCGCGTGAGCTCGGACCGTTCCTGACGAAGCGCGAGCAGGAGCTGGCGCAGATCACGGAGACCCTCGCTGCCAGCCGCTCCGCCGACGAGGGCGCGCTGCTCGAGCGGCTGACGCGCCTCGAAGCGGAGATCGACAGCCGCGAAGAACAGAAGCACTACCGGTTCGGCGCTGCAGCGGCCTACTACGATCTGGTCAAGCGGCGGATCGGCGAGTTGCGCGAGGGGCGCCTCGAGGGCCTGCAGACTTTCCAGGGCTTCATGGAGCGCCGGCTCGCGCCCGCGATGAACACCTGTCGCGCCGTGTCGAACCGGCAGCAGTCGTTGCAGGAGCGCGTCGCGCGCGCGACGCAACTGCTGTCGACGCGCATCGACATGACGCGCGAGCAGCAGAACCAGACGCTGCTCGAGTCGATGGACAAACGCGCCGCGCTGCAGTTGCGCCTGCAGAGCACGGTCGAAGGATTGTCCGTCGCCGCGGTCACGTACTATGTGGTGGGTCTGGTCAATTATCTTGCGAAGGGACTCGAATCGATGCAGGTGCCGTTGAACGCATCGCTGACCACCGTGATCAGCATTCCGGTCGTCGTGCTCGTGGTCGCACTGTCGGTGCGCCGCGTGCGCCGCATGGTGGAGCGCCGCGATGCGCTCTGAGGCCCCGCGCGCACTGGTGATCGGTTCCGGTTTCGGTGGCCTCGCGGCTGCGGTGCGGCTCGGCGCGCGCGGCTATCAGGTCACGGTGCTTGAGCGGCTCGATGCGCCGGGCGGCCGGGCCTACGTGCACCGCCAGGACGGCTTCACGTTCGATGCCGGGCCGACGATCATCACGGCGCCCTATCTCTTCGAGGAACTGTGGTCGCTGTGTGGCAAGCGGCTCGCCGACGACGTGCGGATCCGCAGCATCGATCCGTTCTACCAGGTGCGCTTCGACGACGGTGACGTCTTCAACTACACGGCCGACATCGAAGCGATGCGCGCGCAGATCGCGCGGATCGAACCCGCCGATGTCGACGGTTTCGATCGTTTCCTGAAAGTCAGCGGCGATATCTACAAGGTGGCTTTCGCCGAACTCGCGGCCGTGCCGTTTCACGAGCTCGGCACGCTGATCAGGGCGGCCCCCGATCTGTTGCGGCTCGGCGGTCAACGCTCGGTGTATTCGGAAGTCTGCCGCTACTTCCGCAGCCCGAAGCTGCGCTTGCTGTTCAGCTTCCACCCGCTGCTGATCGGCGGCAATCCGTTCACGACCACGGCCTACTACTGCCTGATCGCGCACCTCGAGCGCAGCTTCGGCGTGCACTACGCCGAGGGCGGGATGGGGGCCCTCGTCGGCGGCATCGTGGGCCTGATCGAGGGCCTGGGTGGCACGATTCGCACGGGAGTCACGGTCGACGAGATCATGGTCGAGCGTGGCCGTGCCGTGGGCGTGCGGCTGGATTCCGGCGAGACGCTCTCGGCCGACGTCGTCGTGTCGAATGCGGATGCGGCATGGACGTACCAGCAGTTGCTGCGCAACCATCCGCGCCGCCGCTGGACCGATCGCAAGCTGGCGCGGGCAGATTTCTCCATGAGCCTGTTCGTCTGGTACTTCGGCACGCGGCGCCGCTATGACTCCGTGCATCACCATACGATGGTGCTGGGGCCGCGCTATCGCGAACTGCTCGACGACATCTTCGTCCACAAGCGACTCGCCGATGATTTCAGCCTCTACCTGCATCGACCGAGTGCCTCGGATCCGAGTCTCGCACCCGAGGGCTGTGACGCCTTCTACGTGCTATCGCCCGTGCCGCACCTGCAGAGTGGCGTCGACTGGAACACCCACGCCGAAGAGTACCGGCGGCGCGTGCAGCAACGGCTGGAGCAGACGCTGTTGCCAGGGCTGGGGGACTGCATTGCCACCTCACGAGTTCTGACGCCCCAGGACTTCCGTGACCGCCTGCTGTCGGTGAACGGCGCGGCGTTTGCGATGGAACCCAAGTTGTTCCAGAGCGCCTGGTTCCGGCCTCACAACCGCAGCGAAGAGGTCGAGCGCCTCTATCTCGTG
>JBIITU010000166.1:0-6934 GCA_044340335.1 Steroidobacteraceae bacterium | reverse complement strand
AAGGTCGGGAGCTGGATCGAGCTCGAGGATTGCCAGTTCCTGACCGACGGTGCCGGACTCACGGCATCTTCGCTGAGCGACGCCGCAGGCCTGGAACGTATCACCGTGGAGCCAGACCAGGTCCGCACCATGCCCAATCGCGGCGTTGCCATGGGGGAGATCGAAGGCATCTACCAGCCGTCGAAGCTGCGCTACAACCCGATGACGATGCTGTTCGAGCCCGACGAGACCACCTACCTCGTGCTCACGGACGGCTGGGTCTACGACAACCTAGGCGTCAGCCCGCATGACCTCGATGTTGCCAAATCGCGCCGGCTCGAGCCGCAGAACTGGCACCGCTGGCGACGCCGCGGCGACACGATGGAGATACAGACCTACGACGAGCACGGCAAGACCGACGGGCAGTGGTCGGAACTGGCGGTGGTGAAGCGCCCGACCGTCGGACCGCGGCGACTCGACGGCACGTTCCTCGCCGTGAGTTCGGCGACGGTCGGCACTGCGTTCAGCATCGGCCGGACGTCCTACACCTTCCGTCCCGACGGGACCTTCTCGTGGGTGAACTTCACGCAGGGCTTCGCATCCAGCCCCAACGGCACCGGTCCCGACGGCGTCAGCATCGTGGTGGGTGGCGCGAGCGTCGGGCCCGGAGGCACGTCCGTCAGTAACGTCGGCGGCGGCGAGGACGAAGGCACCTACGTGACAGACGGCTACACCCTGGAACTGCGGACGCGCAGCGGCAAGGTGCACCGCTTCGCGATCTTCCCCTGGGACGACGGCAAGTACCGCGATCACCTCGTGATCAACGGCACGACGTACTCACCACCGAGGTAGTCGTGCAGGTGCGTCGGCGCCGCGGTCGAACAACAGTTCGAACGGCTCGGCCCAGAACGGCATGTCGTCGCTGACCGCAAGCCCGAAGGGCGCAAGCAATGCGCCCCAGTACGCGGTATGCAGCGGCTTCCAGACCGCCGGATCGCGCACTGGCGAGCCATCGATGGCCGTGTCGGCTGCGGTAACGCTGCCGAACACCACGCTGCGCACGTCGGTGAGCCGGACCACCAGCGTCGGCGTTCCATCGATGTCGATGAGCACGATCTGATCGCCACGCTGCGGCACGGGGAGCCCCGTGCGCTCGACGATCCACGGCAGCGTGAACGTGCCGCGCTTGTCGCCGGTACGGATCAGCTCGAAGATCTGCCGCGTGGATTCGGCATCCAGCCCGATCCACCGCACCTGGTAGTCATCGCCAACGAGTTCGGGCACCGCACGCTTGGCCGCCGACCAGAACTCGGCGAGTGCGAGCGGGTCCGGCCGGGAACAGCCTTCCGGGAGATAGTTCATGGTTGCTGCCCCGCCCATCGTGAAGGCAGCTTACCGTGCGGGCGCGCCGAATGCGACGCAGGGCGTCGCGCTCGTTGCTACGGGCGCTTGCCGGTCGACTTGTCTGCTGGCGGGTTGTCTGCAGGCTTCGCGACCGTCGCCTTGTTGCTGCGCGCGGTGTTGTGATTCGCCTTCTCCGACCCGAGGTCCGGACCACCGCGATCCGGCGGTGCGACGCTGCCGTCCGACGCCAGCTTCTTGAAGCAGAAGCCGCCCATCGTGGCGCTTTCGCGCCAGACCCCGCCTTCCTTCTTGCAGTCTTCCGCATTGCTTGCGGCCTGTGCCAGCGAGGCGGTCAGCGACATGGCCAGCAGGGCCATGAGTCGAAGGGTCGCGTTCATCGGGTGCCTCGCACATTGAAGGTTCTGGACGCCCAGCCTACGGCGCCCTTGCGGGTCCGGGTGTGAACCACTTGGCAGTCAGTTACAGTCTGTCCATGCAGATACTGCCTTCCGTGCTCGAAAAGGCCGCCGAGCTCGCGACGCTCCGGCGAGACATCCACGCTCACCCCGAACTCGGTTTCGAGGAGGAGCGGACCTCCGCGCTGATCGCACGAAAACTGGAGAGCCTCGGCATTCCCATCCACCGCGGCCTCGGCAAGACGGGCGTCGTCGGCATCGTCCGCAACGGCAACTCGTCGCGCGCGGTGGGGCTGCGCGCCGACATCGACGCGCTGCCGATGACCGAGGGCAACACGTTCGCGCATGCCAGTCGCCATGCGGGACGGATGCACGCCTGCGGCCACGATGGCCATACGACGATGCTGCTCGCCGCCGCCGAGCACCTGGCCCGGCACCGCAATTTCGACGGCACGGTCTACCTCGTGTTCCAGCCGGCGGAAGAGGGCGGCGGTGGCGCGCGCGTCATGATCGAGGATGGCTTGTTCGAGCGCTTCCCGATGGAAGCGATGTTCGGCATCCACAACTGGCCGGGGCTCGAGGTCGGGCAGTTCGCACTGTGCAGCGGCCCGGCGTTTGCGTCGGCAAACCGGTTCAACATCAGCATCCGTGGCAAGGGCGCGCACGCGGCGATGCCGCACAACGGCATCGATCCGATCCCGGTGGCCTGCCAGATCGTGCAGGCGTTCCAGACCATCCTGACGCGCAATGTGCATCCGCTCGACTCCGGCGTCATCTCGGTCACGCAGGTCCACGGTGGCGAGGCGCACAACGTGATCCCCGACAGCTGCGAAATGGAAGGCACCGTGCGCGCGTTCCGACCCGAAGTGCTCGACCTCATCGAGCGGCGCATGCGCCAGATCGCCGAATCTACGTGCGCGGCGTTCGAAGCAACCTGCGAGTTTAGCTTCAACCGCCAGTATCCCGCGACGATCAACCACGAAGCCGAGACTGCGTTCGTGCGTCGCGTGCTGCAGGACCTCGTCGGCGAACACAACGTCAAGCCGTTCCAGCCGACCATGGGTGCCGAGGATTTCAGCTACTTCCTGCTCGCGAAGCCGGGCTGCTATTTCGTGATCGGCAACGGTGACGGCGTGCATCGCGATGCGGGCCATGGCGCGGGGCCGTGCATGCTCCACAACCCGAGCTACGACTTCAACGATGCGCTGATCCCGCTCGGCGCCACGATGTGGGTGCGGCTGGCGGAGGCCTGGCTCGCCGCTCCGCAGGTTGCGCGCATCGGCACGCCGTGAGCGCGCCAGCGCCCACGATTCCCGGCACGCACCACGGCGGAGGATTTCTTGGCAGGGTAGAGCGCTTCGGCAACGCACTGCCGGACCCGGTGCTGATCTTCGTCTGGCTGATGCTTGCGGTCGTCGTCGTCAGCGTGATCGGTCAGGCGGCCGGATGGCAGGTGGTCAACCCCGTCAACCAGCAGACGCTTGCGGTGACGAGCCTGCTGTCGAGCGGCATGATCGAGCGCTTCTTCGTCGAGATGCCGAAGACCCTGACGAGTTTCGCGCCACTCGGCTATGTGTTGCTTGTGATGCTCGGTGCCGAGCTCGCAGAGCGCACCGGGTTGTTCGGTGCCGCAATGCGCGCCGCGGTGCGCGGCGCATCGCCGAGACTGCTGACGCCGCTGGTCCTGCTCGTCGGCATCATGGGCAATCAGGCTGCCGACGCGGCCTTCGTCGTGCTGGTTCCGCTCGCCGGCGTGCTGTACGCCGCAGCGGGTCGTCATCCGCTGCTGGGTATTGCCGTCGCTTTTGCGGGCGTTTCCGGCGGCTTCTCGGCGAACCTCTTCCCTGGACAACTCGACGCATTGCTGCTCGGCATCACGGAGCCCGCGGCGCGTCTGCTCGTGCCGGACTGGACGATGAACATCGCCGGCAACTGGTACTTCATCGCGGCCATGACGCTGTTGTTCGTGCCGGTTGGCTGGTACGTCGCAGAGAAGTACGTCGCGCCGCGCCTCGGCGCCTGGCAGCCGGGTGACGGTGCGCCAGTCATCCACGCCGGGGCGGAACTCAGCGGCGTGGAGCGGCGCGGCCTGCGCGCGGCGGGACTCGCGGCCTTGGGGGTCGTCGCGCTGTTCGCGGCGTTGGCGGTGCCCGCGCTTTGGCAGGGCGTGCAGGGTGGGGCGCCGCTGTTCGACGAAGCTGCCGCCGCAGCGGGTCGCGGCGACCAGGCGCTGCAGCCGTTGCTGCAGTCGATGGTCGCGGGCTTCTTCCTGCTGTTCCTCGTGGTTGGCGTCGCCTATGGCCGCGCATCCGGCACGACGCGCGATCACCGCGACGAGGTGCGCATGGTCAGCGAGGGCATGGCGAGCATGTCCTATTACATCGTGCTGGCTTTCGTCGCCGCGCATTTCATCGCGCTGTTCAACTGGTCGAACCTCGGGCCCCTGATCGCCATCAACGGTGCGGCGGCGCTCGGCGCGCTGAAGCTGCCGCTACCCGTGCTGATGGCCGGCATCGTGCTGCTGAGCGCAATCGTCAATCTGGCGATCGGCTCCTCAAGCGCGAAGTGGGCGCTGCTTGCGCCCGTGCTCGTGCCGATGCTGATGCTGCTCGGCGTCTCGCCAGAGATGACGACAGCCGCCTACCGAATGGGCGACAGCGTGACGAATGTGATTACCCCGCTGATGGTTTGTTTTCCGCTCGCGCTGCTGTTCTGCCAGCGCTGGCTGCCCGGGTTCGGCATGGGGAGCCTGATCGCCACGATGCTGCCGTTCAGCATCAGCTTCGTCGTCGTCGGTTTGCTCATGACGGTCGGCTGGGTGGCGCTCGAGATTCCACCCGGCCCCGGCGCGGACGTTACCTACACGTTGCCGGCTGCCGGCGGCGACGCGGGATCGTAGCGACGGCAAGTCGGCCGGCTTTCATGCCGTGCACGAGTTTTCGATACGTGCCGAGCTGAGCCCGAAACGCATGACTCCAGCTGAATGTCGAGACCGCGCGCGCCCGCGCCGCCAGGCGGCGCGGTTCGATCGGAGTCTCGTACAGCGCGGCCACGCTGTCGGCAAAGCTCGAGCTGTCATCGGGTTCGGCGAGCAGGCCGACGTCCGGCGTCACGATCTCCGGCACGGCGCCGGCGCGCGCCGCCAGTACCGGCAGTCCGCAAGCCATCGCCTCGAGCAGCACGAGGCCGAAAGTCTCGCGGGTGCCGGCATGCACGAACGCGTCCGCCGAGGCCAGCCATTCGGCCAGATCCACGCTGTCGCGACGATACGGCACTGACGTGACGTTGGTATCCAGGCGCCCAGAATCGGCCCCGCCGATGAGCAGCAGGTGATAGGGCGCGCCCAGCCGTTCGAAGGCTGCGCGCAGCACATCGATCTTCTTCTCGGCGGAGAAGCGACCCGCGTATGCCAGCAGCCGCGTTTGCTCCGGCAGTCCAAGATCCTGGCGCAGGTTCCGCACCCGGCGCGTCGGATGGAAAACCTCGGTGTCCACTCCGAGTGGCTGCAGCGCCGTGTGTTTCACGCCTATGCCATGCAAGTAGTCGCAGATGTAGCGGCTTGGCGCGAACACGACATCGAAGCGCTCGTACAGCCAGCGCACATAGTGTGCGAAGGCGTCGCCGGTGAACCTGCCGTAGCGTCTTTCAACCAGCTGCGGCAGATTCGAGTGGTAGAACGCCGCGAGCGGAATGTGGCGCTTCTGCGCAACGCGCCACGCGGCCCACGCCGGGTGGAACGCATCGCCGACCTCGATCAGATCCGGTTCCAGTTCGTGCAGCGCTTCGTTCCAGCGGAACGGATCGAGCGGAAGGCGATAGTTGAACGTGCCCGGCACTTTCCAGCCGCGCAGCGTCGACACCTCGCCGCGAATCAGGTCGGTCCGCTCGCCGGGCACCAGAAGCGAGTGCGTGACGCGGGAGCGCTGCGCGAACCATGCGTGTTTGGCGGAAAGGTAGCGTCGCACGCCGCCGCTGGTCGGTGAGTAGAACAGCGTGGTATCGACCACGTGCATGTCCGCATCGACGCACTCGCCGTGCGGAACTGTTTCAGCGCGGCGGTCCATGCCCCACGCTGGCGAGCTGGCCCGCAGCAGCCGACGCCCCTTTCAAATCGACGCGCCGAGCGTCAGTTCGTTGTGGATGCTGTGGACGCCGGCGACGCCGCGCGCGACCGCTGCGCGCAACCCGAGGTCAGCCGTCAGCGCTGCCGTCACGTTCGCCGCGACGGCGACGTCTGATTCGCCGCTGGGCGACGTCGCGGCGAAAGGTGGCGGGTTCGATGAGTTCCCGCCTCCGGCGCACCCGGAAGCCGCGAGCGGCACGAGAAGCAGGCAGGCGTAACCTCTGAAGCGGCCAGTGGAAGTCATGTTCGTCTCCTGTGCGATGCTCGGGAGCTGCAGCGCGACCATCGATGCTATTGCCCGGGGCCGGGCCACGTCCGTGGGCGGCGTGAGTCGCATGCTGTAGGAGGACGCCGACATTGTTGCTCGGGAACTCGCCGCTGCGGCGACTCATCCTGTTAGGTAGATGCAGTTTCGGGATGGCGGTATGTAGCGATTGCGCGAGCCATCTCGTGCGCCTAGCTTGCCCTGAGCAACTGCCGATCACTCGATCTGCAGGCGCGGAGCAACAATGAACAGGTCAACTGCCGACGAGATCGACAAGCTCGTCGCTTTCCTTGCGACGCTCGCGGGTGAGCAACCGAAGGTCGAGTTGCCCATCCTGCCGCCCAGCGTCGCCGTGACGCCGCGACCACAACCCTGACGGATGCCCAGCCAGCGGAGGAGCGAGACCATGGATACACGTTACGGATTTGGCAAGACGGTCGGCCTGGCGTTCGATGAGGCGATCGAGAGGGTCACCCAGGAACTGCAGAAGCAGGGCTTCGGCGTGCTGACCGACATCGACATCGCCGCGACGCTGAAGAAGAAGCTCGGCAAGGAGATCCCGCCGTACCGCCTGCTCGGCGCGTGCAATCCAGCGATGGCACACCAGGCGATCACTGCAGAGCCGTCCATCGGGCTGCTCCTGCCGTGCAACGTCCTCGTGCGCCAGGATGGACAGCAACGGGTGCACGTGGAGTTCATGGATCCTGACGCCGTGCTGGCGCTCGTCGGGCAACCACAGATCGCGCAGCTGGCCCGCGAGGTGCGGCTCAAGCTCGAGCTTGTCTGGGGCGCGCTGCCCAGTCCGGG
>JBIITU010000164.1:0-6989 GCA_044340335.1 Steroidobacteraceae bacterium | reverse complement strand
GCAGCTCGTCGGCCTCGGCCACGCGCGGCAAGGTCGTGGGCGGCATGGTATCGGCTTCGATGTACGACTGGCCGGTCAGTGCGAGCGCGGCGAGGTCGTGCCGGGAATCTGCCGGCAAGCCCTGCGCGTTCGACAGCACGGAGATCACCGCCGGCATGACCGGCGCGATCGGCACACCGAAATGCCGGTGATAGAAAGCGTTGACCTCGGCGACGCTCGGACCACCCATGATCACGATGAACACGCGATCGACGAAGTGATTCGCATCGGGTGTATCGAACTCCGCCATCTTCTCCTTGAAGGAGGTCAGGTACACCGATTCCTTGGCTGGCCCCAGCACCTGCATCGCGCGGATCTTGTCCGTGAACGAAAGATCCGCTGGTGGGCCGATGACCTGGAACGGCGAGCCCTCGAGGCGCTGCGCAACGGCGTCAGTGTCCTGCACCATGATCTCGGCCGCATTCCAGCCCATGTGCCGGAACGCCACATACGCGGGTGCCGGCTTGCTCTCGACGAAGCGGATGTAGGTCTGGCCGTCGCCCTCGGGCAGCATCAGCGCGTAGCGGCGTCCAGCGAGTGCGGGTTTGCCCCACAGGGCCGCGAGCGCCGTTGGCACACGACCATGGTCGACGAGTTCATATCCGAGATACAGCCGGTAGGTGTCGATCATGTGCTGCAGTTCAGGCGCAGCGATCGTCACGCAGCGAATCGGCCCGATGCGGCTCACGCGCGCACCTTCGCGAGCCACGCACAGACTTCGTCGAGCCCGACGACGTCGCCGTACTTGGCGTGGATGTCGAACAGGTTCGACTCATGCGGACCGGCGGCGCGGTCGCCAACCGCTTCAGCCACGACGACGGGGATGAAGCCGTGCTGGCAGCAGTCGACCGCGCTGGCGCGGACGCAACCGCTGGTCGACAGGCCGGCAATCAGGACCGTGTCGACGCCGAGTGCGGTCAGCGTGGACGCGAGCGAGGTGCCGAAGAACGCGCTCGCGTACTGCTTGGAGATCACGGTTTCGCCCGGCAGCGGTTCCAGACCTGCAGCGAAGGCCGCGAGATCGGGGTGGGCACCGGCCTCGAAGCAGCCCAGCGCCGGCACCTTGCGGAAGAACACGCCGCCGTCGCGGCCGCCCGGCTGGTAGACGACGTTGGTGTGCACGATCGGGATCCCAGCTGTGCGCGCGGCTGCGAGCAGCGTCACTGCGCCGGCCTGTGCCGCTTCGACACCCGCATACAGGGGCGACTCCTTGACGAGGTAGGCGCGCACGAAGTCGATGACGAGCAGGGCGGGGCGCTGGCCGAATCCGAGGCGCTTGCCGAAGCCGCCGCGGGCGTAGTTCTGCTGCAGTGATTCAGCGTTCATGGTTCAGATCACCTTCTTGGATTTGAGCGCTGCGATCCGGGCTTCGTCGAAGCCCAGCAGACTGCGATAGACCTCGTCGTTGTGCTGCGCCATCTCCGGGGCTGGCGAGTGGATGCCACCGGGCGTCTCGGACAGCTTGGGCGCGACGTTCTGCATCCGCAACTCGCCGAAGTGCGGATGGTGCGTGGTGACGATCGCATCGCGCGCCTTGAAGTGCGGATCCTCGAGCATGTCCGGCGCGCGGTAGATCAGGCCGGCCGGCACGCCGAACTTGTCCATCAGTTCGAGCACCTGCTTGGTCGGCATGGTTTGTGTCCACTCTTCGATCAGACCATCGAGCAGGCGCTGGTGCGAGCCGCGGGCCTGGTGGCTGACGAAACGCGGATCCTTCGGCCACTCCGGTTTGCCCATCGCTTCGCACAGGCGGCCGAATACCGTGTCCTGGTTCGCGGCGATCAAGACGAGGCCATCCTGGGTCTTGTAGACGTTGGACGGGGCGACGTTCGGCAGGATGGCACCCGTCCGCTCGCGTATGTAGCCGGTCTTGTCGTACTCCGTGATCAACGACTCCATCATGTTGAGCACGGCTTCGTAGAGCGCCGAATCGACCATCTGGCCGCGGCCGGTCTTCTCGCGATAGTGCAGCGCTGACAGCGCGCCGAGGCAGGCGAAGGTCGCCGCCAGTTCGTCGCCGATGCTGATGCCCATGCGCGACGGCGGGGTCGACGGATCGCCGACGACGTAGCGCAACCCGCCCATGGCCTCGCCGATCGCGCCGAATCCGGCCCGGTGCGAGTAGGGGCCGGACTGGCCGTAGCCCGAGACCCGGATCATGATCAGGCGCGGGTTGATCTTCGAGAGTTCGTCCCAGCCGCAGCCCCATTTCTCCATGGTGCCGGGTCGAAAGTTCTCAAGTAGAAAGTCAGCTTTCTTCACTAACTCCTTGAGAACACTCTGTCCTTCGGGCTGACGCATGTCGAGAGTGATGGCTTTCTTGTTGCGCCCGACGACCGGCCACCACAGAGATGGGTCGCCTTCCTTCTGGCGGCCCCAAACCCGCAGCGGGTCACCCTGGCCCGGCGGCTCGATCTTGATGACCTCCGCCCCCATGTCGCCGAGCAACTGGCCACAGAAGGGTCCGGCCAGCAGGGTTCCGAGTTCGATGACGCGCAGGTCCGACAGGGGACCATTCTTGAAGGCGGGGTTCGCGGACATTGGGCTTCCTCTGGAGGGGGCAGTGACGGGGCCGGCAGCGCGGCCGCGGCGCATGGAAAAAGCGGCCCGTTGTACCGAGCACCCGCCGGGCGGTCAAGCAAGATGGAGCAACTTGTCCGGACAGCTTGCTAGAATCGGAGCACCCCCGCAGATGATCCGAGGAACCGCATGACCAGCACCGCCCGCAGCA
Organism: Steroidobacteraceae bacterium; assembly: GCA_044340335.1. GTDB lineage: Bacteria > Pseudomonadota > Gammaproteobacteria > Steroidobacterales > Steroidobacteraceae > UBA964. Next base: position 4,219 of record JBIITU010000164.1, on the reverse strand, counting down.
TCGAGATCGTCGAAGTCGGACCGCGCGACGGGTTGCAGAGTGAGCCCGGCGTGATGCCGACCGAAGCGAAGATCGAGTTCATCCACCGGCTCGTGGATGCCGGGCTGCGCCGGCTGGAAGTCACCAGCTTCGTCAATCCGAAGAAAGTGCCGCAGATGGCCGATGCCGAAGCGGTGTTGGCCGGCCTCAAGCGCGTCGCCGGGGTCTACTACGTCGGGCTCGTGCTGAACCGCAAAGGCTTCGACCGCGCGGTTGCCGCCGGGTGCAATGAAATCGGCATGGCGGTGGTCGCGAGCGACACGTTCAACCGCCGCAACCAGGGCGTCGGCACGGAAGAGTCGATCGCTGCCTGGCTCGAGATTGCCGCAGCTGCGCATGCGGCTGGCGTGCGGCCGCAGGTGACGGTGTCGGCCGCGTTCGGCTGTCCGTTCGAGGGCGAGGTCGCGGTCGAGCGCGTCATAGACATCGCGCGCCAGGTTGCGCAGGGGCAGCCGCATGAAATCGCGTTTGCCGACACGATCGGCGTCGGCGTGCCGTCGCAGGTCACCGAGATCCTGCAGCGTGCCCGCCAGGCTTTGCCTGGCATGCGCCTGCGCGCACATTTCCACAACACCCGCAACACGGGGCTTGCGAACGCGTATGCCGCCGTCGATGCGGGCGTGTCGGCCCTCGACGCGAGTACCGGCGGCATCGGCGGTTGCCCGTTCGCGCCCGCGGCGACCGGCAATATCCCGACCGAGGATCTGGTTTACATGCTGCAGCGTTCCGGCGTCACGACCGGCGTCGACCTCGAGAAGCTGATCAGCATCGGCAACTGGCTGCAGCAGACGCTGGGTCGCCCTGTACCGGGCATGCTGATCAAGGCCGGCAGCTTTCCGCGGCCCGCTCAACAGGCGGCCTGAGCTCATTTTTGATTCTCGTTCGCGTTGCACGGGCGCGAGCGAGGTTGGATACTTCGGGGCCCGTTCACGGGCACACTTGGTTTCGGACAAGGGGATCGCATGTCATATCGATTGGGTGTAGATGTCGGCGGCACGTTCACAGACCTGCTGCTGGTCAATGAGAAGACCGGCAAGACCTGGTCTGCCAAAGTTCCGTCGACACCGGCGGACCAGTCCGTCGGCGTTCTGAACGGCATCAAGCGCGTCTGCGAGCGGGCCGGCATCGACCCGAAGCAGATCGACCACGTCATGCATGGCACGACGGTCGCGACCAACACTGTCCTGACTGGCACCGGCGCGCGTTGCGGCCTCGTGACCACCAAGGGTTACCGCCAGGTGCTGCAGATCGCGCGGTCGTTCGTGCCGGGCGGCCTCGGCGGCTGGATCATCTACAACAAGTCGCTGCCGATGGCGCCGCTCGCGCTGACCATCGAAGCCGACGAGCGCGTCAGCGCCAAGGGCGAAGTGGTCCGCGGCCTGAATGAAGCGGCGCTGCGCGACAGCCTGCGCTCGCTGAAGTCCAAGAACATCGAGGCGCTGACCGTCTCGCTGATCAACTCGTTCGCGAACAGCGCGCACGAGAAGCGCGTCCGCGAGATCGCGAAGGAAGAGCTGCCGGGCGTGCCCGTGTCGCTGTCCTCCGATGTCGTGCCGGAAATGCAGGAATACGAGCGCACGGTGACGACCGTCGCCAACTCCTATGTTCGCCCGCGCGTCGAGCGCTACGTCAAGAACCTGCGCGGCAAGCTCAACGAGGTCGCCTCGGATGTGAAGCTGTCGATCCTGCGCTCTGACGGCGGCCTTGCATCGGCGGCCTCGGCCGAGGAATACCCGGTCAACCTGCTGATGTCCGGTCCTGCGGGTGGTGTCACCGGCGCCCTGTGGGTGGCGGTGCAGGCCGGCTTCCCGAACCTGCTGACGGTCGACGTCGGCGGCACTTCGACGGACGTCGCGCTGATCCAGAACGGCGAGCCGCGGCTGCGTCGCGAAACGACGGTCGGCGACGTCACCGTGCGTGCATCGTCGGTCGACATCCGCACGGTCGGTGCCGGCGGCGGCTCGATCGCGCACGTGCCGGAGCTGACCAAGGCGCTGCGCGTCGGTCCGCAGTCGGCGGGTGCCGACCCGGGTCCTGCCGCCTACAACCGCGGCGGCACCGAGCCGACCGTGGCCGACGCGAACATCGTGCTGGGTTACCTGCCCGAAATGCAGAAGCTCGGCGGCGACATGGTGCTCGACCGCGGCCTTGCGACCAAGGCCGTGCAGAAGGTGGCCGACTCGCTGAAGCTGTCCATCAAGGACGCGGCCCAGGGCATCTACAACATCGTCAACGAGAACATGGTCGGTGCGCTGCGGCTCGTGTCGGTCGAGCAGGGCTATGACCCGCGCGACTACGCGCTGATCGCCTTCGGTGGCGCCGGCCCGCTGCACTCGAATGCGCTGTCGCGCCTGCTGGGCTCGTGGCCGTCGATCATTCCGCCGGGTCCGGGCGTGCTGTGCGCGCTGGGCGATGCGACCACGGCGGTTCGCGACGAGCGTGCGCGCACGTACGTGCGCAAGTTCACCGACACGAGCGCCAAGGAGATCGAGAAGATCCTCAAGGATCTGGCTGCCGATGCTTCGAAGGCGCTCGAGAAGGAAGGCGTGTCGAAGGGCGAGATCCAGACCAGCTACCAGGTCGATCTGCGCTACCACGGCCAGGGCCTGCGCCTGAGCGTCAGCGTCGACCTCAAGGACCTGCAGAAGAAGGGCCTGAAGGCGATTTCCGACCAGTTCGACGAAGAGCACAAGCGCCTGTTCACGTTCGCGCTGCCGCTCGAGCACGAACTCGTGACGCTGCGCGCTGCGGTGCAGGGCGAGGGCATCAAGATCAAGCGGCAGGTGCTGCCGAAGGGCGGCCCGGATCCGAAGGCGGCTGCCGTCGGCAAGCAGAAGTCGTACATGGAAGGCAAAGACGTCACGGCCACGGTCTACAACCGCGCGCTGCTGAAGGCCGGCAACAAGGTGCGCGGACCTGCCATCGTCATGGAGATGGACTCCACGACGGTGATCCTGCCCAAGCACACCGGCACGGTGGATCAGTACGGCAACATCCTGATCTACCCTGACAACTTCCGCCCGGTCAAGGCTGCGCCCAAGAAGGCAGCCAAGAAGCCAGCGGCGAAGAAGTCGAAAGCCAAGGCCAAGAAGTAAGCGGCGCTCGTCGGGATACACAAGGAAACTCACATGCCTGCCACAATCATTCAGCGCAACAAGAAGTCGATGAAAAAGGTGAAGGTCGATACCGTCACCATCGACATCATCGAGAGCGCCCTGCGCAACGCCCGCTACGAGATGGACACCGTGCTGTTCCGCACGGCCATGTCGCCGGGCATCCGCGAACAGCACGACGAATTCCCGATGATCGCCAACCTCGAAGGCAAGATGGTCGTCGGCCAGTTCGGCTCGTTCATCTGGGGCTTCATGCAGGGTTACGACGGCACGGTCGAGGAGGGAGACATCTTCCTGACCTCCGACCCTTACTCGGTCAACGGCGCGATCAGCCACGCCAACGACTGGCTGATGCTGATGCCGGTCTACAAGGACGGTCGCATCATCGCCTGGTCGGCGATGTTCGGTCACATGACCGACGTGGGCGGCAAGGTGCCGGGTTCTCTGCCGACCGACGGCACGACGATCTACGAAGACGGCATCGTCGTGCCGCCGATCAAGATCTTCTCGCGCGGCAAGCTCAACGAAGACGTTCTGAAGGTCGTGCTGCACAACTGCCGCCTGCCGCACTGGAACCTGTCGGATTTCAACGCCATCGTCGCGGCACTGCGCACGGCCAGCATCCGCTGCGTCGAGATCGCGCAGCGCTTCGGCGACGACGTGTTCTACTCGGCGATGGATGCGATGCTCGAGCGCAACAAGCGCGCGATGCGCGAGCTGATCCGCCGCACGGTGCCCGAGAAGAAGCAGTACTTCGAAGACTACATCTGCGACGACGGCCTCAACATGGGCCCCTATCGCATCAAGTGTTCGATGTGGCGCGAGGGTGACAAGTGCATCTTCGACTTCGCGGGCACCGACCCGCAGTCCATGTCTTCGATCAACTTCCTGTTGAACGAAGAGATGTTCAAGATGTTCGCGGGCATCTACATGATCATGGTGTTCGACCCGCAGATCCTCTTCAATGACGGTTTCTACGACCTCATGGAAGTGCGCATCCCGCCGGGTACGCTGCTCAAGCCGCTGAAGCCCGCCGCGCTGTCCTGCCGCACGCACGCGCTCGGTCG
>JBIITU010000165.1:0-6989 GCA_044340335.1 Steroidobacteraceae bacterium | reverse complement strand
GCGTCGCCTTCCCGGACGAAATCACCCAGAGCAGCGAGTTCGCGTTGAACGGCGGCGTGCGACCGCTGAAGTTTCGCGGCGACGATGGCTCCGACGGCACGGCGCGCGACGTGCGCCTGGATTTCGACTGGCGCGAAGCGCGCGTGACCGGCGTGGCCGAGGACGAGAAAGTCGACCTTGCACTGCGTCCCGGCATGCAGGATCCGCTATCGGTGCAGATCGCGCTGATGATCGAGCTGGCCGCCGGTCGCACGCCGGCGGAGTACTGGATCGTCGACAAGAGCCGCATCAAGGATTACGAATATCGCGCCGAGGGTCGCGCGCTGCTGCGCACCGCAGCGGGTGAACTCGACACCGTGATCTGGAGCAGCCGCCGGCCCGGCTCCGACCGCGTCACGCGCGTCTGGTACGCGCCGTCGCGCGGCTACGCGCCGGTGCGCGCCGAACGGCTGCGTGGCGGCAGCGTCGAGATCTCGATGACGCTCAGGTCCTTGGCAACGTGACGCCGACCTGACCCTGGTACTTGCCGCCCCGGTCGCGGTACGACGTCGCACACACTTCGTCGCTCTCGAAGAACAGCATCTGCGCAACCCCTTCACCGGCGTAGATCTTGGCCGGCAACGGCGTCGTGTTCGAGAACTCGAGCGTCACATGCCCTTCCCACTCGGGTTCCAGCGGCGTGACATTGACGATGATCCCGCAGCGCGCATAGGTCGACTTGCCGAGGCAGATCACCAGCACGCTGCGCGGAATGCGGAAGTATTCGACCGTGCGCGCCAGCGCGAACGAGTTAGGCGGAATGATGCAGACATCGGCCTGCACATCGACGAAGTTCTTCTGGTCGAAGGCCTTCGGGTCGACGATCGTCGAGTTGATGTTCGTGAAGATCTTGAACTCGTTCGCGCAGCGCACGTCGTAGCCATAGCTCGACGTGCCGTAGGAAATGATCTTGCGGCCATCGACGGCGCGCACCTGCTCGGCCGCGAACGGCTCGATCATGCCCTGCTCGCGCGCCGTGCGACGGATCCAGTGATCGGACTTGATGCTCATGATTCCTCGACGACGATTTTCGGAAACAGGGTGCTGCGATCACGCCCGCGCCGCGCGAGTTCGCCGGCGGCACGCCGCGCCATGCGCAGGTAGGCCAGTGCGCGCGGCGAATCGGGCTCGGCGACGACCGTCGGCCGGCCGCTGTCGGTCTCGGCGCGGATCCGTGCATCGAGTGGCAGCTCGGCGAGCAGCTGGGTGCCGTACTGCTCCGCCATGCGCGCACCGCCCCCGGCACCGAAGATGTGCTCCTCGTGGCCGCAGTTCGAACAGCGGTGGGTGCTCATGTTCTCGACGATGCCGAGCACGGGCACGTTGACCTTCTCGAACATCCGCAAGCCCTTGCGCGCATCGGCGAGGGCCAGGTCCTGCGGCGTCGTGACGATCACGGCACCGGCCACCGGCACGCGCTGCGACAGCGTCAGCTGGATGTCGCCCGTGCCCGGCGGCATGTCGACGACGAGGTAGTCGAGTTCGCCCCACTCGGTATCGGCCAGCAACTGGTTCAGCGCCGAGGTCACCATCGGCCCACGCCAGACCATCGGCTGCTCGACATCGACCAGGAAGCCGATCGACATGCCGACCACGCCATGGGCCCGCAGCGGCGTGATGCGCTTGCCGTCGGGTGACGACGGACGCTCGCTGGTCAGGCCCAGCATGATGGGCAGGCTGGGCCCGTAGATGTCGGCGTCGAGCAGGCCTACGCGAGCCCCCTGCGCGGCCCAGGCCAGCGCGAGGTTCGCCGCGACGGTCGACTTGCCCACGCCGCCTTTGCCGGACGCTACCGCGATGACATTGCGGATGCCGGCCATCGCGGTGAGACCGCGCTGGACCGCATGGGTGGCGATGTCGCTGCGCAATTCCAGGTCGAGCTGCGCCGGCAGGCCCCGGGCCGCCAAGTGCGCTTCGAGCGCCGGGGCGAGCTCGGCCGCATAGCCGCCCGTCGGGTAGCCGAGACGCAGCCGCAACGTCCAGCGGCCCTGCGACGGCTCGCCGGCTGGCGGCAGCACGGCCTCGACCGCGCGCGCCTCGCCCAGCGTCTGTCGCAGGTTGGGATCGACGTAACTGTCGAGCGCCGCCCTGAGGGCGGCCGGCGTGAGCGGTGTCATTCCTGAACCAAAGCTGAATCCGGGAGGGTCGCAATTCTAGCAGCCGGCGCAGGGACCGAGCGGTCGGGTATGGCATACTTCTCGCATCGTTTTTCTGGCCTACGGCGGGATTCGGAACTGGCCTGATGGGATTCTTCTCGAACCTTCGAGCGGACCGGATCATCACCGAGATCCGCGAGAACGCGGATGCCTCCGGCCCCGCCACGCAGAAGGCGGTGGCGAAGCTGCGCGACATCGGCGACGACGCGCTGTACCCGATCCTCGCCGCGTTGCCCGACGCCGACAAGAACGTCACGGCGGCCTTCATCGACGCCCTGGCCGGCATCGTCAACCAGAAGAACTTCCCGAAATTCCTCCAGGGAATGATCGAAGGCAGTCCGCGCGTCATCGCCGGCCTGCGCGCTGCACTGTCGCAAAGCCGCAACTACCCGCAGCACCTGCTGCTCGAAGCGCTGGGCCAGCCGGATGTGCCGAAAGCCGCCCTGCTCGATGTGATTGCGAACCAGCGCGATCGCTTCGGCGCGCGCGAGTTGCTGAACGCCGCCTACAGCCAGCAACCGAACGAGAAGGTCGCTCTGTTCCGCGTCATCGCCGAGGTCGCCAAAGCCGACGACGTGCCTGAACTGATCGGCCGCCTGCAGAGCAAGGACCAGATCGCCCGCATCCACATCATCAACATGCTGAGCCGGTTCAACATGCCGGCCGTGCGCGAAGCCCTGCAGCATCAGTTGAAGGACCCTTCGAAGCTGGTGCGCGCGGCCGCGCTCGCCGCACTGACCAAGATGGACGGCCCGATCGACGCCAGCCAGGTCGTGCCGCTGCTGCGCGATGTCGAGCTCGACGTGCAGAGCAAGGCGATCGACCTGCTGATCAAGGCGCGCGACCCCGACACGATCAAGCTGCTGATCGACATCCTGAAGGATCCCGAGGAGTCGGCGCGCCGTGCCGCGGTCGAGGTTCTCAACGAGATCGGCGACGCCAAGTCGATCAAGTACCTGCTCGAAGCCATCTCCGACAGCGACTGGTGGGTGCGCAGCCGCGCCGCCGACGCGCTCGGCAAGATCGGCGGCCCGAAGGTCGTCGATGCCGTGCTCGCGCTGGTGCGCGACCAGAACGAGGACATCCGTCGCGCCGCGATCGAGATCCTGAACCAGACCAAGGACGAACGCGCGGTCGACGAACTGCTGGCCGCCACGCGTGACCGCGACTGGTGGGTCAGCGAACGCGCCGTCGATGCACTCGCGGAGATCGGCAGCAAGCGGGCCGTGCCGCGGCTGGTCGAGATGCTGGGCAAAGGGCATGCGAAGTCGTTGCCGATCGTCGTGCGCGCGCTGGGCAAGCTCGGCGAACCGCGCACGGTCGACGCGATCATCCGCGTCATGCAGACGCGCCCCGAAAAAGAAGTGCAGGTCGAGGCCGTGCACGCACTTGCCAAGCTGGCTGACGACCAGCGCTACGAGCATATCCGCGTCCAGCTCGAAGCCCAGACGGGTGCCGACGACGCAACGATCGCGCGCGCCGCCAGCGGCGCCCTCGAGGATCTCCAGAAGCGCTTCCAGGTCTCGGCATCCGGCGCGTCGATCAAGGCAGTCGAACCGGCGCCCGATTCCGGGTCGCGCGCGACGCGACTGAAATCGCCCGAGCCATCGAAGACCATGATGCGGCCGGACGAGGAAGTCGCGAAACAGGTGCGCGCCGCCGAGGACAGCACCGCACCGCGACTCGACATCTCGACGCTGAAGCCGGGCGACCTGATCGAGGGCCGCTACAAGTACATCCAGAAGATCGGCAAGGGCGCGTTCGGCACCGTGCTGCTGATGGAAGACACCGTCGTCGACGACCGGCTGATCCTCAAGTTCCTGAACCCGAACGTCTCCCAGGACGAGGAGATGATGAAGCGTTTCGTGCACGAGCTGCGCTACTCGCGCAAGATCACGCACCACAACGTCATCCGCATCTACGACTTCCTGTTCATCCAGGGCGCCTATGCGATCTCGATGGAGTACTTCCCGTCGCACACGCTGGGCGCCGAGATCGTCGGCGAGAAGCCGATGCCGCTGCCGCGCGCGGTCGGCTTCGGCATCGACATGTGCAACGGCATGGCGGTGGCGCACCAGGCCGGCATCGTGCACCGCGACCTCAAGCCCGCCAACGTGCTGATCAACGAGCAGGGCCTGCTCAAGATCGTCGACTTCGGCGTCGCCGCCGCGCAGCGCGAGGGCGACACGCAACTGACCAAGACTGGCTACGTGATCGGCTCGCCGAAATACATGGCGCCCGAGCAGATCCTCGGCAAGAAGGTCGACCAGCGGGCCGACATCTATGCCATCGGCGTGATCATGTATGAAATGATGACGGGCGTTCCGCCCTACTCGCGCGGCGACCACATGGCTGTCATGTACCAGCACGTGCAGGGCAAGGCACGCAATCCGCAGGAAGTGAACCCGGAGCTGCCGCCCGGCCTCGCTGATGTCATCATGAAGGCCATGGCGGTCGACAAGAATTCACGCTACCAGTCGATGGACGAGCTGCGTGGCGCCCTGGAACAATTCCGCCAGGGAGGCTGACCGTGGCTCGCATCGACGCGTTTCTCAAACTCGGCACCCAGCAGGGCTGCTCGGACATCCATCTGGCCGTCGGCGTGCCGCCGCTGTTGCGCATGAACGGCGACCTGATGCCCATCAAGTTCCGCGAGCTGCGCGACACCGAACTCGAAGGCTACCTGCTCGAGATCCTCACCAAGAAGCAGGCCGAGCATTTCGGAGCCGGGCATGACCTCGACTTCAGCTATGTCAGTGCCGACAAGGGGCGCTTTCGCGTCAACCTGTTCCGCAAGGAGACCGGCATCGGCGCCACCTTCCGCGCGATCCCGACCGAGATCCCGTCGCTCGAGAAGCTGAACCTGCCGCCGATCATCCGCAAGCTGTGCGATTACCACCAGGGCATGATCCTGGTCACCGGCTCCACCGGCACCGGCAAGTCGACCACGCTCGCGGCGATGATCGACCTGCTGAACGCGACCCGCAAGCTCAACATCATCAGCCTCGAGGACCCGATCGAGTTCGTGCACCAGAGCAAGCAGGCCCAGGTGATCCAGCGCGAGCTCGGCACCCATATCCCGACCTTCGCCGAGGGCGTGCGCGCTGCGATGCGCGAAGACCCCGATGTGATCCTCGTCGGCGAGCTGCGTGACGCCGACACGATCTCGATGGCCATGACGGCGGCGGAGACCGGCCACCTCGTGCTCGGCACGCTGCACACGACCAGCGCGACGAAGACCATCGACCGCGTCATCGATGCGCTGCCGATCGAGCAGCGCGAGCAGACCAAGAGCTTCCTGAGTTCGAGCCTGATCGCCGTCGTCACGCAGGTGCTGGTCAAGAACGCCGACGGCCGCGGCCGGCGCGCGATGCTCGAGATCATGGTCATGACGCGCGCGATCTCCAAGCTGATCCAGACCGACCAGACCTTCCAGATCCCGAGCCAGATCCAGACCAATCGCGACCTCGGCTCGCAGCTGCTCGACCAGGCGCTGCTCGCGGCGCTGCAGGCGCGCGAAGTGGATCCGGAAGACGCCTGCTCCTACGCCTCCGACAAGCGCCTGTTCCAGAAGTACATCACCGACACCTCGCTGCTGCCGACGCTGCAGAACGCCGGAAACTGACCGATGCCGCGCATCGACGAGTACCTGAACGCCGTCATCGAGCACCGCGGCTCCGATCTGCACTTCATGGCGGGCGATCCACCGCGCGTGCGGGTGTTTGGCGAACTGCGGCCGCTCGCCGACGAATCGCTGACCGCCGACGAAGTGCGCGAGACGCTGCTGGAGATCATGCCCAAGGCAGCGGTTGCACGCCTCGACAGCCACGACGGCGCGGACTTCGCCTACACCATGGGCGACGTCGGCCGGTTTCGCGTCAACGTGCTGCGGCAACTGAATGGCCTCGGCGCCGTGATGCGCGCGATTCCTTCCAAGGCACTGACGATGGAGCAGCTGAAGCTGCCGGATTCGATCCGCCAGCTGTCGCGCGCCGCCAATGGCCTGATCCTCGTGACCGGCAAGACCGGTTCCGGCAAGTCCACGACGCTCGCCGCGATCATCGACGAGATCAACGCCCGCGTGAAAGGCCACATCCTGACGATCGAGGATCCGATCGAGTTCATCCATCGGCGCAAGCAGTGCCTGATCAGCCAGCGCGAGGTCGGCGTGCACAGCCCGTCGTTCGCGCACGCGCTGCACTCCGCGCTGCGTGAAGATCCGGACGTCATCCTGGTCGGCGAGTTGCGCGACTACGAGACCATGAGCATCGCGGTCACCGCGGCCGAGATGGGCATCCTAGTCATGGGCACGCTGCACACCAATGGCGCGGCGCAGACCGTCGACCGCATCGTCAACGTCTTCCCCGCCGACAAGCAGTCGCACGTGCGCATGATGCTGTCGACGTCGCTGCGCGGCGTGGTCTCGCAGCAGCTGCTTGCCCGCGCCGACGGCCAGGGCCGCGTCGCCGCGCTCGAGATCCTGATCAACACATCGGCGGTCGCCAACCTGATCCGCCAGGGCAAGCTCGACCAGCTCGAGACGACCATGCAGTCCGGCGCGCAGTACGGCATGCGCACCATGGACAACGCGATCCAGGCCCTGCTCGACCAGAAGCAGATCAGCGGCAAAGAGGCCTACAAGAAAGGCATCAACAAGGCCAAGTTCGAGCCGGTGAAGGATCAAGGCTGATCCCGTCGCCGGTCGAGCCGCCGGCAAGATCCCTATCGCGCACGTCGCGGCCATTCATGGGCCGCTCGCGGACGCAAAGACACACGTCCCTGTGGCTCGGCCGC
>JBIITU010000162.1:0-7083 GCA_044340335.1 Steroidobacteraceae bacterium | reverse complement strand
CTACCAGATCAAGAACTACGGCAAGGCCATCGAATTTGGCAACCGTGCCATCAAGGGCGGCTTTGCCGACGCCGACATCTACACCCTCGTTGGCCAGGCCTACTACATCCAGGGTGATTTCAAGACGGCACGCAGCTTCATCGGCGACTGGGTTTCCGGTCAGGAGAAGCGCGGCCAGGCACCCCGTGAAGGCGCGCTCCAGTTGCTGCTGAGCTCGTGCATCAAACTCGATGACGCCGAGTGCACGACCTCAGCGCTCGAAGGACTCGTAGCTCGATATCCCAAGGACGAGTACTGGCAGAACCTGATGCGCTCCATGTTCCGCTCTGGCGGCTCGGACGCGGTCATGCTGAACGTGTTCCGCCTCGCCACCGAGGTGAACGCGATGCGCCGGTCTGAGGACTACACGGAGATGGCGCAGCTTGCGATCGAGCAGGGCGTGCCCGGTGAGGCGCAGTCGGTGCTGGAACGGGCGTTTGCGGCCAAGGTGTTCACCGAGGCTCGCGATGTCGACCGCAACCAGCGCTTGCTGGCTTCGGCGAAGCAGCTCGCCACGGCCGACAAGGCCACTCTGGCTCGCGACGACAAGGCTGCCGCGGCCCTGAAGACTGGTGAAGCCGATGTCCGCATCGGTTTGGCGTACCTCAGCTACGGCCAGTTGCCGCAGGCGCTCACCGCCATCGAGCGCGGCATTGGCAAGGGTGGTTTGAAGAATCCTGCAGAGGCCCAGTTGCTGCTGGGCATCACGCAGCTTCGCTCCGGCAACAAGGCTGAGGCGGTCAAGGCGTTCAAGGCGGTCAAGGGCGACCCCACGCTGACCCGGCTTGGCAACCTCTGGGCGCTGCGGGCTCAGTAAGCCTCGCTGCGTTGCTGTCCTGAGCCATGCAATCGGCTCAGTGACCTACAAGCAAAGGCCGGCTCTCTGAGCCGGCCTTTTTTATGCCCGCTTGTCGGGGACCCCGTCGACTGACCAGTGCCCAGGGGCGGCGCCGGGCGGTCGGACACGTCCAATGGAGACGGAAGCGGGGGTGGTGGCCACGAACAGCGTGGTTGCCTGTAACGGCGCCGGGGTTCTTTGGCGACCTGCCAACGAACCCTCGTTCACGACGCACGGCGACTGCCTCAGTGGGAACGGCGAGCAGTCGCTCGCCCACAAGGCACGGAAACAAAAAGGGCCGGAGCGTTGCCGCTCCGGCCCGGAAGAATCCGCCGGGCGTTGCCCGCCCGGCGTTTCGGGTTCAGCGAGCCCCGAAGTTGTACTTGAAGTTGATCTGCCAGGTGCGCGGGTCCTGGATGTACGGCAGCTCGGACAGCGTGGAGACCACCTGGATCTCGTCGCTGCAGTTGCGGCAGCTCGCCTGGATCTGCCAGCCGGCGTCCGCATTCGCGAGCGTCATGCCTGCATCCCAGGTGTCGTAGGCATCGACCAGCGAGACGGGCGAGCCGTTCGTGCCGACGTTGTTGTCGCCCGTGCGTGCGTAGGAGACGTTGGGGGTCAGGGTGAGCGCCTCACCAATGCGGAAGCGGTAGCTGCCACCCAGCGTCAGCGTGTCCGGGACGCGGACCGGCTCGGCAATATTGCCCATCGGGTCCACGATGCCCTGGCTGCAACGCAGGCCGAGCGTACGGCAGTCCGCCTGCTGCTGGATGATCGACGCGTTCAGGTTGGTGTACTTCGCATTCTGGTTGCCGGCAAATGCAAACAGGGTCAGATCTTCAATCGGCTGCCAGATCAGTTCCACCTCAACGCCTGAGTTGTCGAGGTCCGCAAAGTTACGGGTGATGAATGAAATCGCTCCGGTCGCGGGGTTCGCGAACGCTGAAGGTGTTTGCAGGTCCTGCACATCGAGCTGGAATGCGGTCAGGTTGAAGCGCAGCTTGCGATCAAACCACTCCGATCGCAGGCCCACTTCATAGGACCACACCTTCTCTGGGGCGAATGGCTGGTTCGCGACGGGTGTCGTGCCGCGAGCATTCCAGCCGCCTGACTTGAAGCCACGCGTGGCGCTCGCGAAGATGTTCACGTCGTCCGTAAAGTCATACTTCAGCGCGACACGCGGCGTGAACAGCTTGGTGCTCTGGCTCAACGGAATGCCGACGGCAAGCAGGCTGTCGGAGGTGATGCGCGTTCCGGCGATCGGGTTGGCCAGACGGGGGTTCAGATTCGCGGTGAAAGCGATCTTCTTTTCCTCGTCCGTGTAGCGCCCGCCGAGCGTCAAAGTCCAGGCGTCGCCCAGGCTCAAATCCCACTGCGTGTAAGCAGCCCATGCTGTCGCACGGTTATCGAGAATGCGGTCTTCGAGAACAAGGGTCAGTGCCGGACTCAACGTGAACAGGTCCGCGTAGTCCGTCTTGTTGTCCTCACGGAAGTAGTACACACCGGCCACGTATCGGGTGCGCTCGTTGAGTTCGCCACTGAGTTTGATCTCCTGGCTGAACTGACGATGATTGCCGAGGTTCGCGATCGTGAATCCACCAGCCGGATTCTTCGGCGTTCCAGGCGTGCCGTTGAAGAAGTCGAGCGCGAACTCCTGTTCGAGGTCGAAAGAGCCGGTGATGAAGTTCACGGTGCCGGCGGAGGTTTCCCACTGCAGGTTTGAGGTCACCAGTAGTGAGCTGACGTCGTTACCCAAGTTTAGATCTCCCTTGGGACCCGGCAGCAGCCCAGCCAGCGGCGTGCCGGACTGAGTCAGCGTGGTGCACGAGAATCGCGAGCGCGTGACGATGCCAGAGCAGCGCTGCGCAATGCTGGCGATCGCAGCAGGTGCTGTCGGAGCCGTCTGCGGACCGTTGAAAGCGAAGTTCAGAATGTTGGCACTCTGGTCTTCGTTGTACTGCGCTGAAAGATCCCACGTGAGGTTGTCGGTCAGGAGCAGGCGCAACGCACCTCGCAAGCCGATGCTCTCGGTGGCGTTCAGGTTGTTCTCGCCGGTGACCGGGTTCGAGACGTAGCCGTCATCCTTGACCGAGTAAGCCGAGAACTTGGTCAGCACCCGGTCGTTGATCGGCAGGTCCACCGAACCGCGCGCGGAAAACATGTTGAACTGGCCGAAACCAACTTCCATGAAGCCGCCGAATTCCTCCGCGGGCTTCTTGAGGATCACGTTGATCGCGCCGCCCGTGGTGTTGCGGCCGAACAGCGTGCCCTGCGGACCGCGCAGCACTTCGATGCGGTCGACGTCGAACAGGCCGAGGTTGTTGGCATTCTGGCGGCTGATGAACACGTCGTCGGCATAGGTGCCGACGGGCGGGTCGAACGTGGCGATCGACTCGGTGTTGCCGATGCCGCGCAGGTAGTAGCCGTTGGCGGTGCCGAGACCCGTGTTGTTGAAGCCGAGCAGGTTCGGGATCAGCTTGACGATGCCGAGTGCCTCATCGATGTTCAGCTGCTCGAGCTGGCTGCTCGAAAACGCGCTGATCGCGATGGGAACATCCTGAACTTTTTCTTCGCGGCGCTGGGCCGTGACGACGATTTCTTCAAGCAAACCGCCGGCGCTGGCCTGCTCCTGCTCCTGCGCGTGAGCGCCGGAACATGCAAGCAGCACCGCGCAACCGACCGCGCTGAGCGAGGTCTTGCGAACCATTGACATGACAACTCCTTGGCCGTTGGTGTGAAGACGCGCAGTGTTGTTCCCTTACAACAGTGTGCGTACTTTGGCGCAGCGAGAGTAGCGCGGAACACAAGGTACGGACAAGCGCTGCGTCGTGGTCGAACGACGGCGCGGCGGCCAGGGTCGGCGGGTGTCAGCGCGCGTCAGCTGGACACGGCGGCCACTGCCTCATCGGCCGCGGCAGCCTTCTTTTCACCGGTCACTTCTTCAAGTTCGGCTTCGACGGCCCGCAGCATCCGATCGACGAAGGCGGCACGCCGGGCCGAGCGCTCGGCCTGGGCGGCGCCTGCTGCCACGAAGCCCTCGATGTCGCGCCGCCGCAAAACCCGCTTGCCTTCCAGCAACCGCTCGACTGTGTCGAGGCGGTCGCGGGTGACCGACAGCTCTTCCATCAGCGTCATGGTCATCCACAACAGTTTGTCGATCGCAGGGTCACTGAAATAGAGCGGCTTGCGGCCCTTGGCGACGCGGGCGAGCCGAACTGGCGCGGCGGCAGCCGCGGGACGGGCTGCAGCGCCTGCCTTGCCACGAGCCGATGCGCGGCGCTTGGCCGCTGGTTTGCGTCGTGACGGTAGCTTGGTCTTGGCCACGGGATTCTCCGTTTGCGGGTGGCGGTGGGTGTGCGAACCGGAATGCGTCAGCGCTGGGCGTCGAGCACGCGCCACAGGACATAATCGGAATACAGGCGCTGCTCGGCCGGCCGGTGCCGGGCGTAGTCGACGCAGCGCGTCCGACCGGGTTCGAATCCGACCGCGACGGCTGCGGCGCCGAGATCGATGTCGGTGATCAACTCGCCGAAGGTCTCGTTGTTGTTGTGGCTCTCCCAGTTCATCAGGAACTGCTCGAGCGGCGTGCGGCCCCGCGGAATCTCGAGGTGCAGCATCCAGCCGCCTGGCCGCAGCAGCCGGTGGCACTCGGCAAGCACGTTGCGCAACGCGCTGCGCGCGGTTTCGTGCAGCACGATATGCGATACGACCAGGTCGAAACTCTGCGCCTCGAAGTCGGTGGCCTCGGCGTTCTGTTGCGAGAAATGCACTGCGACGCCCAGCGCCTCGGCGCGCGCGTGGCCGTGCCGCAGCTGCGGCGCGCCGATGTCGATCGCGTCGACGCGCGCCTTCGGAAAGGCGCGCGCCCAGGGGAGGGTGCTGTTGCCGATCGCGCAGCCGATGTCGAGGATGCGGCGGGGCGCGAACCCGGGGGCACGCTCGCGCAGGTAGTCGAGCAGCAAGTCACCCATGGCCTCGTTGCGCGGCCCGGTGCTGCCCGCGGAATAGATCTGCAGGCCCCGGTCGTAGATGGCGCCGCCGCTCGTGTCGTCGGCAGCGAAATCCGTGTGATAGCCACCCGGCTGCAGGTGTATGTCGACTGCGGCGTGGTAGCGCGGAATCGGCAGCGACGGATCGAGGCGCAGCGACCCGAGGCGCTTGCGGCTGCGAGACCGGCGCCTGAACTCGCCCGTGAGTCGCTCGTGCTCACGCTCGACGGAATCGACGACCGACTCCCACATCTGCTCCTGGCTGCGACGCTGCAGCGCGCTCCAGAATCGATAGTAGGGATCGCGATCCATGACGCGACGGATCTCGTGCCGGTTGGCGGGATCGCGGCCGAGTTCGCGTCGCAACTGTGGCAGCACGCGCTGTTCGTAGACGACCCTGTGCCCCGGCACGACGCGCGCCGCGAGATGGCGGCGCAGCGCACCGACATGCTCCTGGCGCGCGCGCTCGTCGTGCGTGGCCTGCGGCAGCAGCGGATGGTAGCGGGACGGGTCTGCGGTGCGCTTCACGACGGTCAGCGAGTCGCGGCCAGGATCTTCCAGAAGAAATGCTCCGTGTAGTTCATCTGCGCGACATCGAGATTGGGCACGAACTCGTCGACGCGCGCCTTCGCGGGGTCGAAGCCGCCTTTGACCGCTTCGGCAGCGAGGTCGATGTCGGTCATGTAGCGGCAGAAGGTCTCGTTGTTGTTGTAGCTCTCCCAGTTGTGCATGAACTTCTCGATGACCGTCTTGCCGCGCGGAATCTCGAGATGCAGCATCAGGCCGCCCGGCCGCAGCAGCCGGTGGCACTCGCGCAGCACATTGACGAGCGCCGACTTGGACGTCTCGTGCAGCATGATGTGCGAGATCACGAGATCGAAGCTGCCGGCCTGGAAGCTCGTGTGCTCGGCGTTCTGCTGGCTGAAGTGCGCTGGCACGCCGAGGGCCTGCGCTCGCGCGTGCGCATAGCGCAGCACCGGCGCGCCAACGTCGATGCCGTGCACTTCCGCTTTGGGGAACTCGCGCGCCCAGACCAGCGTGCTGTTGCCGATCGCGCAACCCATGTCGAGCACGCGCGCTGGCCGGAACTGCGGGTGCTTCTCCCGCAGATAGGCCACCAGCGTGTCGCCCATCAGGTTGTTCTCGGGCCCGAGCGCGCCGCCCATGTACAGGTTGATACCCTTGTCGTAGACGACGCCGGCGGCGACATCGTCAGGCCGAAAGTCGGTGTGGTAGCCGCCCGGCTGCAGGTGAATATCGACCGCGCGGTGGTAACGGGGAATCTCGAGCGTCGGATCCAGTTTGAGCGAGCCGCGACGACCGCGCGCCAGCTTGCGCTTGCCGAGCTTGTCGGCGCGCTCGACGAGTTGCGGCAGCTGCCGCTCGGTCGGATCGATGACGGACTCCCACAGCTGCTCCTGGCTGCGCCGCTGCATCGCGCTCCAGAACTGGTAGTAGGAGTCGCGCGTCATGACCTGCCGCACTTCCTCTGGATCCGCTGGCGGCCGGCCGTGCTTGGCTTTGAATGCCGGTTCGACGCGTGCCTGGAAGACTCGATAGGCGCCCGGCATGATGCGTCCGGACAGGTGACCGCGCAGGCTCGTGACGAAATCCTGGCGCGCCAGCTCGTCGTGCGTGGGCTGGGGGAGCATCTGATGTTGGTTGAACGCGCTCATGACGACTCCATCGCGACGGTGGGAAGTCGTGATCCTAGCGAGCCCGATGCGGCCGCGCCGCCATCGACCGGGTTCAGCCCGCAGAGCGGTCCGGCGGCACAGGCGGTGTAGCTGCCGCGCGTTCGAACAGGCCCTCTCGATAGTCACGAAACGGCTTGAGCAGCCGCGCGGCAAGATCCGCATGCCGGGCGGCGCGCTGCGCCGCGATCGCGTCATCGCCCTCGAAGCCTTCGATCTGCTCGCGGCTGACGCCGGCATGGCGTTCGAGCAGTCGCTCGAGCGTGTCGATGCGATCCAGCGCCACGGCGAGCTCGGTCGCCATCGCGAGCAGGCCCGCATGCAGCTGGTCGATCGCCGGGTCGTCGAAGTAGACCGGTTGCTGGCCTTTGGGTCGCTGCGGCGGGTTCTGGGTCATGGCTCGGGACCGCGTCAACGTTCGATCAGTTCGATCCACTCGCCGCCGCTACCGACGCAGACCGCGGCATGGCGACCGTGGTAGGGCGCGATCGGCAACGCGGCAGGCGGTGCGAGCCAGTCCAGG
>JBIITU010000160.1:0-7153 GCA_044340335.1 Steroidobacteraceae bacterium | reverse complement strand
CACGTTGCCGCCCGGCGTGCGCAGGTCGGCCGAGAAACCCTTGTGGTATTTGACGTCGCCGGAACCCTTGAGGTGGGCCGTGTCGTACTTGCCTTCGAACTCCGAGAACAGCGCCGAGGGCGACTTGCCGAAGACGTTGACGAGCACGTTGAGGCGGCCGCGGTGCGCCATGCCGATGACGCATTCTTCGACGCCCATCGCACCACCCTGCTGGATGATGTCATCGAGCAGCGGGATCAGCGATTCGCCGCCCTCGAGCGAAAAGCGCTTCTGGCCGACGTACTTCGTGTGCAGGTAGCGCTCGAGACCCTCGGCGGCCGTCAGCTGCCAGAGGATGTTGCGACGCTCCTCCG
The DNA here is from genome assembly GCA_044340335.1 of Steroidobacteraceae bacterium. GTDB lineage: Bacteria > Pseudomonadota > Gammaproteobacteria > Steroidobacterales > Steroidobacteraceae > UBA964. The sequence continues at coordinate 6,800 of JBIITU010000160.1, read as the reverse complement.
GCGAGAACACGTGATTCATCCGGCCGACCTGGAATTCGTCCTGCAGCCACAGGCGCTCTTCGGTGTCGGAGACATGCGCGAACTCGGCACCGACGGTGCCGCAGTAGACATGCTTGAGCGTCGTGATGATCTCGCGCAGCTTGGCGCGGCGCGGCACCGAATCGCTGCGACTGCCGGTGAAGAACTCGGTGTCGAGGTCGCTCTCGGCCAGACCGAAGTACTCCAGATCGAGCACCCGCGGTCGACCGCGACGCATCAGGCCGAGCGGATCGAGGTTGGCCACCAGATGGCCCCGGTTGGCGTAGATCTGGATCAAACGCGAAACTGCGCCCTGCTTGGCGCTTGCATCAGTTGCGGTCGCGGCGTCGGAGGCGATGACCCGCGTGCTGCGTGCGCGCTCGGCAATCGCGGCCTGGATCGAGCGGTGCGCGTGATCGAGACGCGGACCAGCCGGGAGGCTGGCGAAATACTCGCGCCAGCGCTGATCGACGCTGGCCGGGTCGGCCAGAAACTGTTCGTAAAGGGCTTCGACGTAGTCGGCATTGCTGCCGAAAAGCGGGGTCGTTTCGAGCTGCTCGCTGCGCGTGGCGGCCATGAGAGATGGGGTCCTCTGAAAACGCGCCGACGCCGCCCCTCAGGGCGCTCCCGTGCGTCGACCCCACCTGAGGCCGGACGACGAAAAACCCTGTTAGTTCAATGCTGTGGGCGACCGCAGCGCAGGAGACATAGTGTACCGGATGAGACCGGTTCGCGCCAAAGCGCCGCACCACGTTGCGGCCTGGTTCACGGCCGCGGCAATCAGAATCCGTCCCGCAGGATCAGATCGAGCAGCCAGAACTCGTAGATGATCAAGGCGATGTAGCCCGCCAGCACGGCATACAGCACCGCGCCGATCGGCAACCAGCCAAACGCGCGCAGCCGCGCGAGGATCACCAGCATGACGACGCCAACCGATGTCAGCCCCATCTTCCACAGCGCAAAGGCCGGGCCGCTGCCGAGCACCAGCGGCCGCATGATCGGATTGACCTCATGCGCGCCGAGACTGATCAGCGTCAAGGTCATGAAGGCATCGCCCGCGCACAGCAGCAGGATCAGGATCGACACTGCGAGCCACTGCGGATGATGCCAGTCGACCGACGCGATGCCGCGGTCGGTCGTGCGGCGCGGTGCGACGCGCCGCCGCTGGAAGCTGCCCGTCCACAGCGCGCGCAGGTGCTGGCGCCGCCGGTCCACCCGCTCGCGCCGGCACGTCCCAGTCCCGAGCGTCAGATTGTCAGCCGTCGTCGACATCTTCCGGCGTGCTCCCTGTCAGCGGAACTCGTACCGCACGTGCAATGCAGTCTCGACGCGTTCGTAATCGAACAGGGTGACATTTGACTCATTCCGCGAGTAAAGAATGCGCGGGCCGATCACCCAGCCCCGCACCGGCCTGGTCCGCCACTCGATGAAGGCCGCTGCGACCTGGGTTCGATCCAGCCGATCGACCCCGAAGAATCCGCCGCCGTCGAAGTAATCGGACACCAGTTGCCCGGCCTCGACGGCAATGCGCAGCCGCGCGGAGGGTTCCACCGACGCGAACAGGCGCGCGCCGTATCGATCATTGGAATAGGAAGAGCCCGCAGTACGCACGCGGTCCTGGCCGCCCAGTGCGGCAACGCCGACCCGCAGCTGCGCGCGCCCGATGCCGGCGCGTGACAGCGCTACGCCGCCGAACAGGCGATCGACATCCAGCAGCCGCAGCGGCAAGGGGTCGTACTCCAGCGTGCCGTAGCGAACGGCGCCAGCGAGCTCCCAGCGCGGCCACGGCGCGATGGACGCACCCAGTTCGATGCCGGCACTGCGCCGATGCGGTGCGTCGTCCAGCCAGCCGACGTAGGCGTCGGCCGCCACGCTCAGCTGCAGCCGTCCCCACTGCTTGCTGACACCCGCCTGCACACCGGCGACGGTCTGATCCACGAACGGCGCGTCGGGGTTGATCCGGTGAGCAACGGCAGCGCGCACCGAGGAAGTCACATGGTTGCTGTGCCGCTGTTCGCGACGCGCGCCGAGCGCGATGTTGAGGTACGGCGATTCGGCGGCCTGCAGTCGCGGGTCGATGACCAGGCCCTGGAAGCTGTCCTCGGTCGTCGACAGGTTGGCATTGCTGTCCCAGCCGGTTTCGGATTCGAGGCTGATCCGAATCCGCCCGAGTCGGCCGGGCAGCGGCAGCGCATCGAGGCGCCGCTCGACGATGTCCCGCAGCACGGCGTTTGGACGATTCGCCAGCACCGCGTCGTACTGCTGGCGGGCCGCCTCGGGATCGTCGAACTGCGCCAGCAGGTCGCCCAGTTCCAGTCGCGCAGGATTGAAGCCCGGGTCAGCGCTGATCACTCGCCAGAGTGGCAACAGCGCGGCATCCGGCCGGTCGGCCTGGATGGCCGCAAGGGCAAGGATGTAGTCGAAGCGGGCATTGCCCGCGTGCGTGGCGAGTTCGCCATCGAGCAGTCGATAGGCTTCCGCGGGCTTGCCGGCATCGAGCAGCGCCTCGGCGCGATCGACCAGGTCGGTCAGCTGCGGCGACGGCATCTCACGCGCGCCCGCCACCGCCCGTGGCGCGACCAGCGCGAGCAGCAGCACAACGGCGAGCATCCCGACCATGCGCATCATGAGGGCCGATTCTCCAGCGCACAGGCGACGCGCACAAGCGCGACCGCTGCAGCCCCTGCACCGCCTCCGCTACACTCGGGCGATGCGCAAGACCCGTTCCGCATCGGCCACACGCCGCCAGTCCACTGCAGGAGCACAGGGCTCAGGCGGCATGGAGCGCGTGACGATCTCGCTCGATGCCGATCTGACCCGTGACTTCGACGCGCTGATCCGGACCAAGGGGTACTCGAGCCGCAGCGAAGCAATGCGCGACGTGCTGCGCGCCCATCTGCGACTGCGCTCGCAGCACAGCGACGGCACCGGCCAGTGCATCGCCACGTTGTCATACGTGTACAACCACCACGAACGCGACCTCGGTGAGCGCCTCAAGCGCCTGCAGCACGAGCACCACGACCTCACCGTCTCCAGCATGCACGCGCATCTCGATCACGATGAGTGCATCGAGACGCTGATCCTGCAGGGCCGAATCGATGCGGTGCAGCGTTTCGCCGACGCGTTGATGGCCGAGCGAGGTGTCCGGCACGGGCAGTTGAACCTGATCCCGGTCCAGACGGGCATGGCGCACTCGCACGGCGGCCGCACCCACCGGCACCTGAAGTCGCGGCTCTGAACGGCGGCGACACTGCTCCGTAGTCAGGGCTGCAGGGCTCGCGACGTACGGCAAAGCCCGCATGGCTGTCGGCGCCGAGTCGGGGACAGTCCGTATCGACACCACTCTGGCCAGCGGCAACACTCATTGCCAGCCTTTCTCCGGTCGTGATTCGGGGAGCCGAGTCTGTGCATGCCGTATTCGCTGAAGTCGCAACGCTGCTGATCATTTCGGCGGCGGCGGGAGCCGTCGCCCTGTGGCTGCGCCAGCCGGTGCTGATCGCCTACATCGTGGTCGGCATCGTGGTCGGACCGGCGGCGCTCGGCCTGGTCGCCGCCCACGACCAGATCGACCTGCTCGCACAGATCGGTGTCGCGGTGCTGCTGTTCGTGGTGGGGCTCAAACTGGACCTGCGGCACGTGAGGCAGATCGGCCCCGTCGCGCTCGCAACCGGCTTGGGCCAGCTCGGGTTCACCATCGTCGGCGGTTTCCTGCTGATCCTGCTGCTCGGAAAAACCCCGATGGAAGCGCTGTATGTCGCCGTCGCGCTGACCTTCTCCAGCACCATCATCATCGTCAAGCTGCTGTCTGACAAACGGGAGCTGGACTCGCTGCACGGCAGAATCGCGGTCGGCTTCCTGATCGTCCAGGATCTGGCCGTCGTGCTCGCGATGATGGTCATGAGCACACTGCGCACGGGTGACGAAGAGCGGGCACTCTTCGATGTAGTTCTGGCGGTCTCCGCTCGCATCCTGATTGCCGCGGCAGCGCTGTACCTGCTGATGCGTTTCGTGCTGCCGCGCGTGGTCGAGGCCATGGCACGCTCGCAGGAGTTGCTGCTCGTCTTCGCCATCGCATGGGGCACGGGGCTCGCAGCGCTGGGGGATTGGGCGGGCTTCTCCAAGGAGGCCGGCGCATTCCTCGCCGGCTTCTCGCTCGCGTCGACGCGCTACCGCGAGTCCATCAATGCCCGCCTGACGGGAATCCGGGACTTCCTGCTGCTGTTCTTCTTCATCGACCTGGGATCCAAGCTCGATCTGTCGACACTCGGGGATGAGTTGCTGCCCGCCGCCGTGCTGTCGGCCTTTGTGCTGATCGGCAACCCGCTGATCGTGATGGCGATCATGGGTTACATGGGTTACCGGCGCCGCACCGGCTTCCTCGCCGGCCTCACGGTCGCGCAGATCAGCGAATTCTCGATCGTGTTCGTTGCGATGGGTATCTCACTTGGACACGTCGGGCTGCAGGCACTGGGCCTGACCACCCTCGTGGGACTCGTGACGATCGCAGTGTCAACCTACATGATCCTCTACTCGCATGCGCTGTACGAACGCCTGGCGCCATGGCTCAAGCCATTCGAGCGACGCAATCCGCACCGGGAAGCGGCAGACGCAATCCACGCCGCACACACGGAAAAACCGCAGGCGCTGATCGTCGGCCTGGGTCGCTACGGGCGTGCGCTGGCGTTGCGCCTGAGGGAACGCGGCATCAGCGTGCTTGGCGTCGACTTCGACCCTGACGCGTATCGCAGGCTGCGGCGGGCGGGCATCGACATCCGCTTCGGCGACGCCACCGAGAGTGACTTCCTCGAGACGCTGCCGATCGGCCCGCACACCTGCATCGTCAGCACGCTGCCTGATCTGCAGTCGCACCGGTCGCTGGTGAATGCGCTGCGCACCCTGCCCGTGCGGGGTCGCCTGTCGCTGGTGCTCCGGGAAGACATCGACGCAGCCACCGTGAGCGAACTCGGCAACCCGAGCATGCTCCACCCGATGCAGGACGCCATCGAGCACGCGGTGGAACTGCTGACCCAGGAAATCGACACCGACGAGGCAACCAGATGAAAGCAGTATCCCATGTCCTGGTGGCAACCGATCTGTCGCCGGCTTCCCGCACCGCGATCGACCGCGGTCTTGCGATCGCGACGGACAACCGCGCGCGTCTCAGCGTGCTGCACGCCCTCGAGTTGCCGACGAGCGGCAGCCTGCGTGAGTGGCTCATGGACAAGAGCCAGCCCGCCAGCCGGTTCGCACTGCTGACAAACCTCGCGCTGGAGTCACTCGAGCAGATCTGCAAGGAAGCGCGTCGGGACACCGACATCCAGCCCGCGATCCTGGTCGCCGCCGAGCGCGCCGAAACAGAAATCGAGCGCATGATCGCGCGGGAGCATGTCGACCTGGTGGTGGTCAGTGCGCTCGGGGCAGGCGCCCGCCGGCCGCTGTTGCTGGGTTCGACGACGTCGCGCCTGCTGCGCACCAGCAGTTGCCCGGTGCTGGTCACTTATGCAGCCGACAGGCGACCCTACCGTCGCGCCCTGATTGCGGTCGATTTTTCGCCGGCCTCGCTGCGCAGCATCGAGCTCGTCCGCGAGATCGCACCTGATGCCGAGATCCACCTGCTGCACGTGTACGAAGTGCCCTTCGAGGGCAAGCTGCGCTACGCCGGCGTGGAGGAAAGCGTGCTCGACACCTACAAGGTCGACGCCCGCGAACACGCGCTGCGTCAACTGCGTGCGCTGGTCGCGCTGGCCGGCCTGGATGAGTCCGCCATCAGCCTCTGCGCGATACACGGCCATCCGGTGCAGTCCATCCTGGAGCGGCGGCAGTCGCACGCCTGCGATCTGGTGGTCGCCGGCAAGCACGGCACCGACGTCACGGCAGAGCTGCTGCTCGGCAGCACCACCCGCCGGCTTCTCATCGAGGCTGAATGCGATACTCTGGTGGTCGTTGACCGGGAGCGCCGCACCGTCACGTAACCCACGTCTGCATTCCGCCGCGGTAGCCAATCCAGGGAAGGACATTTGCCGCACGAAACCACACTGATCGCGACCATTGCCGCTGCGTTCTCGTTCGCGTTCGCGCTCGGCCTGATCGCCTCCAAGCTGCGGCTGCCGCCGCTCGTCGGCTATCTGCTTGCCGGCGTCATGATCGGACCGTTTACGCCCGGCTACGTCGGCGATCTGAGCCTCGCGATGCAGCTGGCGGAGATCGGCGTGATCCTGCTGATGTTCGGCGTCGGCCTGCACTTCTCGATACCCGACCTCATGGCGGTGCGGCGCATCGCCATCCCCGGCGCCATCGCCCAGATCCTCACGGCGACGCTGATCGGCGCTGCGATGGCGGTCTTCTGGGGTTGGAGCCTCCCGGCGGGGCTGACCTTCGGCCTGGCGCTGTCGGTCGCAAGCACGGTCGTGCTGCTCAAGGCGCTCGAGCAGCAACGCAAGCTCGACACCCCGGAGGGCCGGATTGCCATCGGCTGGCTGATCGTCGAAGACCTTGCCATGGTGCTCGCGCTGGTGATGCTGCCGGTGATCGCGGGCGCGCTGGCACAGTCGGACGCAACGGGCGCCGCGGGCGCATCGCTGTGGCTGTCGCTCGGAATCACGCTTTTCAAAGTCGCGGCGTTCGTCGCATTCGCGCTGGTCGTCGGCACCCGGGTGGTGCCGTGGCTGCTGACACAGGTCGCCCGGACCGGGTCGCGCGAACTGTTCACGCTGGGCATCCTTGCCATCGCGCTCGGCATCGCTTTTGGTTCTGCCGCGCTGTTCGACGTGTCGTTCGCCCTC
>JBIITU010000287.1:0-4548 GCA_044340335.1 Steroidobacteraceae bacterium | reverse complement strand
GTTCCCCGATCGCGCCGCGCCCGGGCCGTTTTCCGCGCCGCATCCGTGGTCGAAGGAGGTCTACCACGAGAACGCCTACAACAATTACATCTCGTTCAAGCGCTACCTCGAGGCCTACTACGGCGACCGTTACCGGCTGCAGTTCAACCCCGTCGGTGCGAGCGGCGACAAGCGGATCGACAATTACTATTCGTACGGGTTGTCGACGCCCGGTGATTTCACCGCGAAGGAACCCGAGAACCGCTTCCGCACGCTGCGCGAGAACATCGACCAGGCGAAGAAGGACGGGCGCCGGAACATCATCGCCGTGCTGTCACACTGGTATTACAACGGCCGCGATCCGCTGCTCGCGATCCGCGTCATGCAGAAGATACCGCTGAACACGCGCGCGGATTTTCGCAACGGCAAGTTCTGGGTCGACTGGTGCGAGCGCACCGGCTCGCCCGAGCCCGTCGCCTGCAACCCTAACGACCCTGGCGTGCATTACTTGCAGTATTCCGAGACCTTCGACAGCTGGGCGCGCGAGTTCGGCATCGGCTACGCGCAGAACATCCGCAGTGCCGTCGAGCGCTTCGGCGTGTTCCCGACGTCGACCAGTTTGAATATCGTCGCGCGCGGCGCCGTCGACCGCGAAGGCGGCGGCAGCGCCAAAGTGAAGAGCGGTGCGCTGCGCGGCGCGCGCGTCGTCGTTGCCGCCGACAAATACCCCGGCGAGCCCGAGCGCTTCGACGCGCAGGACTACCGCGCCTTCACCGACCCCGCCGACAATCTCGTCAGTGCGTGGGACAGCTTCGAGGCCTACATCGGCACGCAGGACGTGCCGCTCGCCTACCTCGCCGAGCACAGCCAGGTCGCGAGCCCCGCCGTGCTGTTCGGGCCGTACCGCACGATCGTGAACCGGCCCGCGACGTTCACGCTGCCACTGACCGTGCGCAAGCTCAGCGCCGATGAAGCCGCGCGATTGCGCGTGTTCATCTACAACGAAGTGTCGCGCGACTGGGACCCCGTGTTCACGCCCGCCGGCAGCGCGCCGCCGCGCTGGGATGCGAAGACGCGCAGCGTCTCGTTCGATACCCAGGTGTTCGGCGTGTTCGCAGCGGCGATCACGCCGCCGGGCTGGACCGTGCGCAGCGCGATCCGGCACCGCTACCACCAGGCGCCGCCGCGCACATGACACGCGTGCTCGTCACCGGCGCGAACGGCCGCACCGGCCGCGCCGTGATCGCAGCCATCGCCGCGCTGGCGCGACTGCCGGGCAGTGCGACCGCAGCGGGCGGCGGCGGGGTCACCATCCGCGCCTTCATCCGCCGTGCCGAACAGGCGCCCGCACTCGTCGCGCTCGGCGCTGCCGAGCATGCCGTCGGCGATCTGAACGACGCCGGCTCGCTCGAAGCCGCGCTCGCCGGTTGCGATGCGCTCGTGCACATCGGGCCGCCGATGCATCCCGACGAGCACGCGATGATGCTGCGGCTCATCGAGGTTGCGCGACGCACGCAGCTGCCGCACTTTGTCTATTACTCCGTCATGCATCCGCTGCGGCGCGACGTGCGCCACCATAAGCTCAAGCTCGATGCCGAGGAGAGCCTGATCGAATCCGGGCTGTGCTACAGCATCGTGCAACCGGCGCGCTACATGCAGCATCTCGAAGGGCTGTGGAAAGACGTGACCGGGCAGGGCGTGCATGCGATGCCGTTCAATGTCGACGTCGCTTGCAACGTCGCCGATCTCGCCGACCTCGCCGAGGCCACGGCGCGCGTCGTGCTCGAGTCGCGCGCCGACGGCGCCACGCCCGGGCTGCATCACTACGCCACCTACGAGCTCGGCGGCCCCGAGCCACTGTCACAGCGCGACATGGCGCGCATCCTCACCGAAGAGCTCGGCCGGCCCGTCGTCGCGCAGGCGTTGCCGCTCGACGTCATGGCCGAGCGCGCCCGCGCCGCCGGATTCAGCGAGGACCGGACCGAGCAGATGCGCATCATGAACGCGCATTACGACCGGCATGGCTTTCGCGGCAACCCCAACGTGCTTACGATGTTGCTCGGCCGCCCACCGGCCCGGTTCCGCGACTACGTGCGCCGGCGCATCGCGCAGACGCGCAAGGAGTGAGCATGAGCATGAGTTCCAGCGCCGCGCCCGATCGCGGTTACCGCGGCCTGCTGCCGCGCCTGCCGCGGCTCGAGGACGAGAGCTACGCCGATTTCGTCGAAGGCCTGCGCGTGCTGTGCGGTGCCGGCATGAGCCAGCCCGCGATGATGGCGCTGCATGGCGCACTCGGCGCGCCGCCCGCGCCCGCGCCACGGATGGAGCGCGTCGCGTTGCGGCAGGTCGGCGACCCCATCCCCGTGCTCGCGACCCGCAACCGGCTGCTGCGCAGCAGCCAGCAGATGATGTGGCGCAGCCTCAACGAGAGCTGGGGCCGGCGCCGCGCCGAGATCGAAGCCGCGCTCGCCGCCGCCGAGACGCAGGGCCCCGGCAGCCTCGAATGGTCGCGGGATTTCCCCGTGCCCGAGTACACCCAGCGCGAGTTCCACATCCAGCCCGGCGGTTACCAGGGCGATGCGCTGACCGGGCATGTCTATCACTACGGCACCAAGGTGTTCTTCACCGGCAGCAACGACCAGGACGACATGCATCGCGAGCTCGCCGTCGCCGCGCCGCGGCCCGCCGACGGGCGCGTGCAGCGCGTGCTCGACATCGGCTGCTCCGTCGGCCAGGGCACCACCGCGCTCAAGCAGGTGCTGCCCGACGCCGAGGTCACCGGCATCGACATCGGCGCGCCCATGCTGCGCTACGCGCACTGGCGCGCCGTGCAGCTCGGCAGCGACGTGCACTTCAAGCAGCGGCTCATCGAGAGCAGCGGCTTTCCCGACGCGCACTTCGACATGGTGCAGTCCGTGATCGTGTTCCACGAAGTGCCGTGGGCCATCACGCAGCAGGCGTTCCGCGAGATGTTCCGCGTGCTGCGGCCCGGCGGCACGTTCAACGTGTTCGACTTCCCCGCCGGCGACCCCATCCCCGCCGGGCTGCAGTACTTCCTCGACATCGACGCCAGCTACAACGGCGAGCCGTACTCGACCCAGTTCATCTATGCCGATGTGGCCGGCGAGCTCGCGCGTGCCGGGTTCGACGTGCAGCGCGGGCCCAACGTGGCGCGCTACCTGCGCACCTGGTTCTGCACGAAGCCGGCCTGAATCGCGGCACAGGGCGTATGATCAGGGCATGCCCCAACTCATCCCCAAGCCCACCGTCATCCCCGCCGCCGGCAGCAAGCCCAAGCTGATCGAGGAGTATGTCGGGCGCGTCAACACGCCCGACGCCGTCACGCGCGGCGCACCCAGCATCGCGCGGATGCGCAGCCCCAGCGGCTGGGTCGAGCCCGGGCAGAAGCCCGAGTTCGACGAGTACACGCTCGTGCTCGTCGGCATGTTGCGGGTGGAATACCGCGGCAGCGACGGACGCGATGCGTCGATCGAAGTACGCGCTGGCGAGGCCGTGATCACGCGTGCCGGCGAGTGGGTCCGCTACAGCACGCCTGGCGAGCTCGGCGCAGAGTACGTGGCGATCTGCCTGCCGGCGTTCTCACCGGACACCGTGCACCGGGACGAGTGAGGGCGTCAGAGCAGTTCCACGAGCTCCGAGTAGCCGAGCAGCGTTGCGTCAGTCGTCAGCAGCCGCAGCGGAGTCGTGAGCGCCTGCGCCACCAATAGTCGATCAAACGGATCGCTGTGCAGTGGGGGCAGCGCCGCAGCTCGCAGCGCATGCTCAGATACGATCGGCAGCTCTGCGTGGCCGTAGGCAAGGCTGATCTCCAGCAGTTCCTGCGCGTCAGCATGAAGCTTCCCTAGCTTCGCCTTGATCGCAACCTCCCAGACCGATGCCGCGCTCACGAACACTTCATCGGCCGCGTCGATACGGGTGCGCGCGCGCCCACCGATGCGAGAAGATCCCTGCAGATACAACAACCAGACATTCGTGTCGAGCAGCAGCCTCATTTTGTCCGAGGCGGCTTGCGACTGCGCTTCGCTACTTGTGGAGACGCGTGGAACAGCTTCAGAACCGCCGGCGGCAGGGGCGCATCGAAGTCGGCCGGTACATGCAGCCGCCCGCGTAACGCCCCGAAGCCGCGGCCCGATGCGCCCTGCTTGCGAATGGGCACCAGGCGAGCCACCGGGCGACCATCTCGGGCGATCAGGACCTCTGCCCCACGCTCGACAGATTCGATGAGGCGCGAGAAGTGCGTCTTCGCCTCGTGGATGTTGTATTGGTTCGGCGGTGCCGTGCCAGCCATGGCGTTGCTCCAGATGGACTAACTTGAGTCTACCATTCATCGCCGGTCCCGCTCCAGCAACGAAGGCACGGCTGTCGACAGCACGTCCGCCGGGCTCAGTACGCCGCGACCGCCGCGGTTCAGCACGTGCGTGTAGATCATCGTCGTCTTGACGTCCGAGTGACCGAGCAGCTCCTGCACCGTGCGGATGTCATAACCCGACTCGATCAGGTGCGTGGCGAACGAGTGGCGCAACGTGTGGCAGGACGCCGGCTTCGTGA
>JBIITU010000159.1:0-7244 GCA_044340335.1 Steroidobacteraceae bacterium | reverse complement strand
TTTCTTGAGCGCCTGCACGGCCGCGAGGGCTGCCTGCACGTTCTCCGCCGGCGACAACCCGCCGATGGTCGTCGCGACCTTGCCATCCGCCGTGACGATGAACGTCACGCGCTCGCTGAAGTTGTGGCCGATCTGCTGGCCGCGCGTGTCGAGCATCGTGACCGCCTGCTTGCCGCCGAAAGAGTCGATGATGGTCACACCAAACGACTTCGCGATGTCGCCAGACGCGTCCGAAGCGACCGCGAGCTTGCCGCCGCAGTAATCGGGATCAGCCGAGAACTCGTGCAGGCGCTCGATGCTGTCGAGTGAGACGCCGACGACGGTCGCACCGGCAGCCTCGAACTTCTCGATCTGCTGCGCGAAAGTGCGCGCCTGGATGTTGCAGCCCTGTGTATAGGCAGAGGGATAGAAGTACACGACGACCGCGCCCTTCTTGCGGGCGTCGGCCAGCGAGAACGCGATTTCCTTGCCGTCGAGCGACGCTCGGGCGGTGAAGTCGGGCGCCGCATCGCCCTGTTTCAAGCCGGCGAGTGCGGCGATGGGCAGCAGCGATGCAACGCAAGCAAGCAGCAGGTTCTTGGCGGTCATGGTGTTCCTGTTCCGTGGCTCGGACGTTTGACGAAGGTCGAATACTGCGGGAGCCATCGCGGCTGCGCCAGCCTGATGCAACGGTGCGACGCGTGCGGCGCCCTTGCCGGCGAGCATCGTCACATTGTTATACGATAACATTATGTTCTCCCTCCGCCTGAATCCGACCGGAGATGCGTGGAATGTCCGCGAATCACCTCGCTGTTTGCCCTGTCGTGCGCACGCCCACCGTCGCAGGGATCGAAGCCTTGTTCGACCCGCAGGTGCACCTCGTCGTGTGGGAACGCACTGACGACGTTGCCGCGGCGTGCGCCGCACACTGGCCGGCGACGATCGGTCGGATGATGCGCACGATCCGCGTCGACCGGCTTGATCCTGCCAACGTGGCGGCGACGCTGGCGCTGCCGGAGGCCGCACCGGTCACTGCCGACGTGCTGATGCTGTGCGATCTGTTTGCCACGCTCACCGGCACAGCCACCCTCGGCATCCGCGTCGACATCACTGACCGCGCGACTTGCCCGCGCATGCACGCTGACCACGTGACGCTGCGCATGATGACGACCTACCGAGGCCCGGGGACGCAGTGGCTGCAGGAGGGTGAAACCGGGCAAGCCCGATCCGGCGACGTGTTGTTCGCCAAGGGCGATCTGTGGCCGGACCTGCGCTCCGGACCCTGCGTGCACCGTTCGCCACAGCCCGATAGCGGCGAGACACGGGTCCTGCTGACTTTGGACGCGCTTTAGCAGCAAGCCTGTATCCGTCACTGTGCTTTTATATTAGTGTATGCTAATATAATTGAACGCCACAGGACAGCCCCCATGAAAATCGAGAGCTTCTTCGATCCCGCGACGTTCACTTTCACGCACATCCTTTGGGATGAGGCCACGCAGCGAACCGCCATCCTCGATCCGGTGCTGGATTACGACCCCAGATCGGGTCGCACGCGCACGACGAACGCCGACCGAGTGGTCTCGAGGGTCCGCGAACTGGGGCTCGAGGTCGATTGGCTGCTCGAGACTCACGTGCATGCCGATCACCTGTCAGCAGCTCCGTACCTCAAAGCGCAGCTCGGCGGCCGGATCGTGATCGGCAGCAACGTCACTGTCGTGCAGCGCACCTTCGGCAATCTCTTCAATGCCGGCGACGAATTCGCGCGCGACGGTCGCCAGTTCGATCGGCTGGTGACTGAGGGCGACAGGCTGGATGTCGGCAACCTGCGGATCGCGGTGCTGCACACCCCTGGCCATACGCCCGCCTGTGTCAGCTACATCGTGGAGGACCTCGCCGCAGCGCCGCCGCAACGGGTCGCGTTCGTCGGCGATACGCTCTTCATGCCGGACTACGGCACGGCGCGTTGCGATTTTCCGGGCGGCAATGCGCGCGAACTGTACCGGTCGATACGCAAGCTGCTCGCCCTGCCCCCGGACACGCAGCTGTACCTGTGCCACGACTATCCGCCGGCGGGACGGGCGCAGCAGTGCATCACGACGGTCGCCGCGCAGCGGGAATCCAACATCCATGTGCATGACGGCGTGGACGAGCAGGCGTTCGTCGACCTGCGCGAAGCGCGCGACGCCAAGCTCGAAATGCCTGTGCTGATCCTGCCTTCGGTGCAGGTCAACATGCGGGCCGGCCACCTGCCCCCACCGGAGGACAACGGCATTGCGTATCTGAAGATCCCGCTGAACGCGGTCTGAGCACGAGGAAAAACCCATGAAGACCCCCCGACCGATCACGATGCTGCTGCTCACCCTGGCGTTCGCAGCTCCGTGGTCGCGCGCCTCCGAAACACCGCCTGTTGCTGAGCCGTTCACGCTGCCGGCACTGCCGTGGCCCAGCGACGCACTCGAACCCGCGATCGATCGCCAGACCATGGAGATCCACCACGCGCGGCATCACGGCGCGCAGGTGGCGGCGTTGAACGCACAGGCCAAGGCCATTCCCGAGCTCGCCTCGATGTCGCTGGAGAAGATCCTCGCGAATGTGTCCGGCTATCCCGCAGCCGTGCGCAACAATGCAGGCGGCCACTGGAACCACACGATGTTCTGGCAGAATCTCGCGCCCCTCGCGCGCGGTGGCGCACCCAGCGCGGCACTCGCCGCGCGCATCGACCAGGACTTCGGTTCGCTCGACAAGCTACGCCAGGCCGTCACGCAGGCCGCCGCGACGCGCTTCGGCTCGGGCTGGGCCTGGGTGATCGTGCGCGGGGATGGATCCCTCGCCGTCACCTCGACGCCGAACCAGGACAACCCGCTGATGGATGTCGTCGCCGAGCGCGGCACACCCATCATCGGCGTCGACGTCTGGGAGCATGCCTACTACCTGCGTTACCAGAACCGGCGCGGCGACTACCTGACGAACTGGTGGACAGTGCTGAACTGGCACGACGTGAACCGCCGGTTCGAGCAGGCGGGCACGGCGGCACACTGACGCCACGCCACGCCGCTACGAGCGGCAGGCGATCAGCTATGCTTGCCTCGTGACGCTCTCACGCCTCAGACATCACCGACATCGCGTCTGGCTCGCGGCATTTGCCGTGGCGCTGCTGTGCCTGCGCGCACTCGTGCCCGCCGGCTTCATGCCGGCAACAGCGTCCGATGGCTGGGTCACGCTGCAGTTGTGCACGACGCAGGGCCTGGAGCAGCGGCGGGTTCAAGTTGATCCGCTGGGCGCCGCGGCGGAACCGAGCACCGGCAATCCCGCGTCGCATTCCGAGCGATCTGACTGCGCTTTCGCAGTCACCGCCAGCGTTGCGCCCACGGCCGAATCGCCACGGCTGCCGCACTTCGTTTCGATGGCTGTCGTCATGGTTGCGCTCGACACCGCCGTCGCCCCTGCCCGACCGCTGGTGCGCTCGCACTCAGCGCGTGGTCCTCCTGCGTCGATCGGCTGATTGACTGACGTCTGCCGCCTGGAGGGTGCGCGCTCGCTCGCCGCCCGGCAGTCGATTCCGCCAAGATCCATCGAATCGGGAACCACTCATGAAATTCACCATTCTGGCCGCAAGCCTGCTCATCGCTACCCTCGCCGCCACGCCGCTGCTCGCGCATGAATTCAAGCAGGGCGCACTGACGATCACGCACCCTTGGGCGCGTCCGACTCCGCCGGGGCTGACCGTCACGGCGGTCTACTTCGGCGTCAGCAACAACGGCAAGACTGCCGACCGGCTGATTGGCTACTCCTCGAGCGCCGCCGGACGCACGGAACTACACGAAACCCGCATGGACGGCGGCATGGCGCGCATGCGCGCCGTCGAGTCAGTGCTGATCCCCGCCAAAGGCAGCGTCAAAGCCGAGCCCGGCGGCCTGCACCTCATGCTGCTGGATCTGAAGCAGACGCTCGCGGTGGGCCAGCGCATTCCCGTCACGCTGAAGTTCGAGCGCGCCGGGACCGTGGTGGTCGAAGCAGTGGTCGAGGATGCGAAAATGCGCGTGAACGACGACCACTCGCACCACTGATCGCGTTGCGCGCGCCGCAACAGGACCGACAGTGCTGATCGAAAGCGAATTGCTGTCGGATCCGGTGCGCCTCATCGCCAGCGCGCTCGCGGCGCTGGCGGTCCTGCTCGCGGTGTTGGTGCGCCCGTGGCGCGGCTGGCTCGCGGACGCTGAACGGCGCGCGGTCTGGGTCGGCAGCCTCGCCATGCTGGGCGCGGTCTGGTCGCTGCACGCCGGATTCGTGCCGGGGCTGTCGCAGCGATTCCTGCTGGTCACGGCGTTCACGCTGCTGCATGGCTGGGCGCTGGCGATACTGGGCGCGGCACTCGTACTCGCGGCGCTGTCGGTGCTCGGTATCGCCGACTGGGCGAGCTTCGGCCCGAACCTGCTGTGCACGGCAGTCGTGCCGGCGCTGTTTGCCGCCCGATTGCACGAGGTCGTGCATCAGCGTTTGCCGCGCAACTACTTCGTGTACTTCTTTGTCAGCGTGTTCCTGGGTTCAGCGCTCGCATGGAATCTAGCCGCGATTGCGCGCGGCCTCGTGCTCACGCTGTCGGGGCAACCGGGCATGAGCGCGAACACGGGCGAAGACTACCTGGCCGTGCTGCCGCTGATGACATTCGGCGAGGCGTTCATCAACGGCCTGGTGATCGCTGCGGCCGTGATGTTCCGCCCCGACTGGGTCAGGAGCTTCGACGACCGCGCGTATCTTTGGAAGCGCTAGGCGCGCCAGGCGTCGAGGATCTGCTCGCCGCTCGCAAACCACACGTCGCTACGGGAAGCGAGATGGGTGAGCACCTCGCGCAGCATGCCGATGCGGTACGGCAGACCGGCGATATAGGGCGTCAGCGGCAGGCTCAGGATCCGTCGACCGTACTGGCGCGATTCTGCGTCCAGAACCTCGAACTGATCGAGCACCTGCTGGGCGTATTCGTCTTCGGAATGGTGGTAGTCGATCAGGATCTGGCGATCCGACAACTCGAACGACAGCGGCATCGCCGTCAGTTCGCCCGCCGCCGTGCGAAACGGATACGGCAGCTCGTCGTTGACGAAGTCGCACAGATACTCGATGCCTCGCTCCGCGAGCAGCGTGGGCGTCTGCGCGGACTCGCTGCGTGCCGGCGACAGCCAGCCACGCGGGCGTCGACCGCTCAGTCGCTGCAGCGCAGCGAGGCTCTGGTCGATCAGGGCACCTTCCTCTGCAGCCGCAAGCCCGCCGTGGTGCAGGCGATCCATGTCGACGCCATGCGCGATCAATTCGTGCTGACCGGCCAGGACATCGTCGATCAGCAGCGGGTAGCGCTCCGCGACCGCCGCGTTGACCGCAAAACTGGTCCGCAGACCCAGATCGCGGAACAGCCGCAGCAGGCGATAGACCCCGACGCGGTTGCCGTAGTCGCGCGTCGTGTAATGGCGCAGGTCGGGATACGGCGTGACCATGCTGCCCGGCGCCTTGAAGGGCTTGCCCGTCGGGTTCAGCGGGAAGAACTCGAGGGCCGTGTTGATCCAGATGGCGACCCGCGCGCCGTTCGGCCAGGGCCGCGCCGGCAGCGTGAAGTGCGAGCGCCAGTCGTACCAGTCCTGGTCCATGCCATACCGGCGACGCGGGTACTGCAGGTAATCATCGGGCAGGCTCATGCGGCACTCCGCGCATGGCGCGCAATGTCAGCGAGCGCCGCATCGTAGTAGTTCGCGTTGTAGTACTCCGCGATCTCGCGTGCCGTGGTGACCCACACGCCTTCGTGCGAAGTGATGTAGCGCAGGGCCTCTTCGAACGGCCCGACGCGGTGGGCGTGACCGACGAGATACGCATGCAGCGGGATGCACATCACCGTGCCGGATTCCGCGCCCTCGGCGTACAGGGTGTCGAACTGCCGCCGGATCATGTCGCCATACGCGCGCGGCGTTGCCAGATAGCTGTTGTAGGCGATGACGTCGTTGATCTCGAGCGAGTACGGCATGCTGATCAGCCGGCCCTTCGCGACCTTGACGGGCTGCGGCTGATCGTCCTGGAACAGGTCGCAGGTATAGGCGATGCCGTACTCGGCGAGCAGATCCATTGTCCGCTCGGTGTGCGTCAGCGCCGGCGCGAGCCAGCCGGCGATGCGCTGGCCGGTTGCTTCCTGCACCGTGCGGATCGAGTCCTCGATGATCGCGCGCTCCTGCGCTTCATCCATGCCGTAGCTGTAGCGCGTGTTGTAGATGCCATGCGAGAAGAATTCCCAGCCGCGCTCGACGCCGTCGCGAATCAGCTCCGGATGATGCTGGCACATCGCCACGGACAGCGACACCGAGCCGCGCACGCCGCAGCGATCCATTGCTTCCATCATCCGGTAGTGGCCGACGCGATTGCCGTAGTCGCGATGCGAGTACGTCTGCACATCCGGGTAAGGACGGGCCCAGGCCTGGCGCGATGGATTCGGCGGCGGCGCGACCTCATAGAACTCGATATTGGGGGCGACCCAGAACGCGATGCGCGCGCCGCCCGGCCAGACGATCTTGGGTCGGTCGCGGTAGGGCCAGAAATCGTAGAGCCCCGGGTCGCGCTTCATGAGCGCGCTCCAGCGGCGCTCGCGCTGGCCTTGCCGAGTTCGGACAACACATCCTGGACGGTCACGACATCCGCATACTTGAGTGCGAGGTCGGTCAGGTTCGCGTAGTGATAGCTTTCGTGCTTGTCGGCCACGCACTCTTCGGGAACGATGCAGCGATAACCGCGGCTCAGCCCATCGACAGCCGCTGCACGCACGCAACCGGACGTCGAGCCACCCGTGAACACCACGGTATCGACCCGGTGCCAGACCAACAGCGACTGCAACTGTGTCTCGTGGAACGGCGACGGCATCTTCTTGCAGTAGATGACGTCACGTACCCGGTCGACGTCGCAGCGTTCGTCGAACGCCGCGCGATCGGAACCGAACTTGATGTTCTGCAGCGAATCCGGCGTGTTGGTCCGCGTGCCCCAGATACCGGCATCCTCGGCGGATTCCATGTAGGCGACATAAGTCCAGACTACCGGCCAGCCTAGCGCGCGGAATTGCCGGGCGAGCTGGTTGACGTGCTCGATCTGCATCGGATCGTTTTCGTACGCAGTCTTGTAAAGATCGGTACGGGTATAGGCCTTCTGCAGGTCGATGTTGACCAAGGCCGCCCGCTTGCCGAAACCGAAGCGCGCGCGCGCGGGATTGGCCCGCACCTGCTCGTAGATCTGCCGAGCCG
>JBIITU010000158.1:0-7255 GCA_044340335.1 Steroidobacteraceae bacterium | reverse complement strand
CACGCTCGGCGTCTACGCGTCGAAAGCGGGCCGCGTCGGCGCGATGGCGTGCTGGGAGCACACGATGAACCTCGCGCGACAGGCTTTGATCGAGCAGCGCGAGGAGATCCACGCGGCGCTGTGGCCAGGGCTGTCGACGCTGGCCGGCTTCGACCAGGTCGCGAACCTGCAGATCGAAGCGATGATGCGCAACCACGCGCTGACCGGCCAGTGTTTCGTCATCTGCGCGTCGAGCCCGGTCACGCCGCAGATGCTCGAGTACATGGAAGCGAAGCTCGGGCCGCAGCAGATGCTTGGCGTCGGCGGCGGCTGGAGCGCGGTGATCCATCCGTTCGCGGCGACGCTCGCGGGGCCAGTCAGCGGCGAGACCGAGCAGTTGGTCATTGCCGATGCCAGGCTCGACGACCTCAAGGACGTCAAGATGTGGGTCGACACGACCGGCCATTACTCGCGCCCTGATGTCCTGCAGTTGCTGTTCAATCGCGCCGAGCAGCAGACCATGATCGTCGACCCCTGAGGCAAGCCATGACAGCACCTGACTGGCAGCAACTCGAGCGCTGGGATCGCGCCTACTACCTCCACAACGTGCAGATGCAGGGCCAGTCGCCGTGGCTGGCGGTGGAACGCCAGGCGGGCAACTACCTGCACCTCGCCGACGGCTCCACGCTGCTCGACTTCCAGAGCCAGCTGATCTCCGACAGCCTTGGGCACTGCAATCCCGGCATCTATCGCGAGATCACGCGCGCGATGGAACGCTACGGCCACGTCTTTTTCGGCATGGCCAACGAGTATCGCGCGCGCGCCGCCAAGCTCGTCATCGAGGACATCCTGGGCGGCGAGAAAAGCTGGGCAGGTCGCCTGCGCATCCTCGCCTCGGGCACCGAGGCGGTGGAGAACTGCATCACCCTCGCCCGCCTCTACACGGGCCGCACGGTGATCCTGACCCAGGCGCATTCGTTCCATGGCCTGACGGTCGGCGCGACGATGCTGCGTGGCTATCGCAACAACGTTACACCGGGTGACCGGCTCGACGAAGTGCGCGATGTGCCCGGGTTTCCGACGCCAGGCTTCCTGCCGATTCCGCCGCCGGAATTCGCCGACTACGCCGGCCCGCTGCCGCTGCCTTCGCTGGTGGCAACCGAGCAGCTGATCCGCACGGTCGGCGGGCGCAACATCGCCGCGGTGATCACCGAACCGATGTTCGGCGCCGCGGGGCTCGCGCCGCATCCGGCCTACATGCCGGGCCTGCGCGAACTGTGCAAGCGCTACGGCTTCCTGTGGATCGACGACGAAGTGCTGTGCGGCTTCGGCCGACTCGGCGAGTGGTTCGGCTATCAGCTGCACCCGGGAATCGAGCCGGACCTGATGGCCGTCGGCAAGTCGATCAACGGTTCATCGCTGCCCTGCGGCGGCGTCGTGCTGTCGAAGCCGATCGCCGAGTACTTCGACCAGGCGCGCTGGTGGAGTGGCAGCACCTGGGACGGTCATCCACTCGTCTGCGCATCCGTCGTCGGCGCGCTCGAAACGATGCTCGCCGAGGACATGCTCACCCAGATTCGCAGCCGCGGGCGCTACCTGCACGACGCGCTCAAGCGGCTCGCTGCCCGGCATCCCTGCGTCGGTCGCGTTGCCGGTCACGGGCTCTTCTACGCCGTGGACCTCGTGGGCCGCGATGGCCTGCCGATCGTGGCCGAGGATCGCTACACGGCTTTCCTCGGCGATCTGGCGGAACACCCGAACAACATCGTGTCGAGCGAATGCGCGGCGCGCGGCGTGTTCCTCGGCGGCTTCGTGCCGAACACCATCAAGGTCGGCCCGCCGTTCACGATCACGGAAGCGCAGATCGACACCGCCATGGCCGCGTTCGACGCCGCGCTGTCGTGCGTCGATGCCAAATACTGCTGAGCCGCCCGCCTGCGCGCCGCACCCGGTCAGAGCGCGACGAGCA
Organism: Steroidobacteraceae bacterium; assembly: GCA_044340335.1. Lineage (GTDB taxonomy): Bacteria > Pseudomonadota > Gammaproteobacteria > Steroidobacterales > Steroidobacteraceae > UBA964. Next base: position 5,307 of record JBIITU010000158.1, on the reverse strand, counting down.
GCCCGCCATCGACGGTGATGATCTGTCCGGTGACATAGCGGGCCTGGTCCGAAGCCAGGAACGCGACCACGTCGGCGATGTCACGCGGCTCGCCGATGCGGCCGAGCGGCACACGCGGCGTCATCGCCTCGAGTCCGGCGGCACCGACTGAGTTCACGGGATCGAGCGTCTGCGCGGTCCGGATCAACCCGGGTGCGATGCCGTTGACGCGAATGCCGTCCGGCGCAAGATCGATCGCCAGGCCTTTGACGAGCCCCGCGACGCCCGCCTTGGCAGCCGAGTACGGCACGTGGTCGGCCCAACCGTAGGCGGTGCCGACGACCGACGAAATGCAGACAATCGAGCCGCGCCGGGCAGCCTTCATGCGGCTGGCCGCCGCGCGCACGACGCGGATCATACCGGTCAGGTCCACATCCAGCGTGTGGTGCCACAGCTCGTCGGTCATGGTCTGCAGCGGAATCTTGTGCGCGATGCCGGCGTTCGCGACGATGACATCGAGCGGCCCGCGGGCCGCTTCGACGGCGGCGACGACGCGGTTCGCCTCGGTCGTGGAGGTAACGTCCAGGCGCATGAACTCCGCGGAGCCGCCGGCGGCGCGCAGCTCGGCGGCAGCAGCCGCACCTTCCGCCTCGAGCACGTCGGTCAGCACGACATGGTCGCCCAGGGCCGCAAACGCCGTGGCAATCCCCTTGCCGATGCCGATGCCGGCGCCGGTGATCAAAACGTTTCTCATCCTGTGCTCCTTGCGCGCTGCTGCGGGCGGGTTGAGTGCAAACTAGGCCGTGTAACTTGCCAGATGTTACGGTCGACGCGCTACGCCGGGAGAACAGCATGCAAACCGAAGACCGCCGCACTGATTCCGAGTCCGGCGCGATCGAACACCCCACCGTGGGCAGTGCCGCGCGCCAGGACCGCTACATGTCCCATGACGCGCTCGCTGCCTCCCTGACGCGCTTCGAGCTTGGCCTGATGCGGCTCTACGAGGCGTTCGGCAGCTGGGCGCTCGAGCTCCAGAAGTGCGTCTCCGGCGAACAGATGAGCTTCCAGGAGGTGTCGCTGCTGCACTGCGTCCGGTTGCGCGGCGGCACGACGACGCTGGCGGAGATGATGATCTTCCTGCACCGCCATGACATCGCCGCGATCAACTACAGCCTGCGCAAACTCGAGGCGCAGAAGCTGATCGTGCGGGAGCGCGGCTCGCGCCGCCGCGAAGTGGCCTATGCGCTGACCAAGCTCGGGCGCACCGTCACGGATGCGTATGGGCAGATGCGCATGCAGGTGCTTGTGCGCCTGTGCCACGAGGTGCACGGCATGCAGGCAGCCACCAACGACGCTGCCGCCGTCATGGAGCGACTGATCGGCATCTACGACCAGGCGTCGCAGCAGATCCTGAACCAGTCGCTGATCCAGACGGCGTCGGAACTGCCCGCAGCGGTACCGCCCGCTGTGGGGCCCCCCGCTGCCGCGCCGCCCGCTGCCGCGCCGCAGCGAGCGCGCAGCACGGCGCGGAAGCGAAAAATAGTCGACGAATAGTCGACCAAACACAGACCAATTGCGCGTCGGCCGTCAGGCTCACGTCGACCGCGCAGGGACGTTCGCGCGCTGATCCGCCACCGTTGGCTTTGCCGGGCCGACCGTGTTACTCCTATGCGCGTCGTGTGCCTCGACAAGCGCCGCTCGTGACGGCGCAGAAGTCGCACATGCCTCAGGGGGTACCAGTGAGCATCGACGGCCAGACCGACAAGTTCGTCGGCAGTGCAACGCGAGTCCTCGGTGGCGACGCGCCCGTCTCGGGCGTGGCGAAGTACACCAGCGATTTCCAGTTCCCCGGTCAGCTGCACGCGCACATCGTGCGCAGCCCGCACGCGCACGCGAAGATCAAGCGGGTTGATCTGTCCGGCGCGACGAAAGTCGCCGGCGTCGTGCTCGCGATGGAAGGCCAGGAGTGCGCGCAACTGCTCGACCCGGTGCCGCACTACATCGATCCGATCGGCTTCGGCGGGCGCACCGTCGCGATCCGCTGCCTCGCGCTCGACAAGGTCTGGTGCTACGGGCAACCGGTAGCCGTGGTGGTCGCGGAGGACAAGCGCACGGCCCGCTACGCCGCGTCCAGGATTCTGGTCGAGTACGAGCCGCTGCCGGCCGTGCTCGACGCGAAAGAAGCGCTGCAGCCTGACGCACCCGTTGTCGTGCCCGGCTGGGATTCGAACAGCATCATCGCGCTGCCGTTCGTCAATGGCGATCCGAACGGCGCGTTCAGCAAGGCGGCGCACGTCGTCAAGACGACGGTGAAGATCCACCGCTTCTCGACCCAGCCGATCGAAACGCGGGTCTACAACGTCGTGCCGGATCCGGAGTCCCACGGGCTCACGTTCTACGGCACCTCGCAGAATCCGCATCCGCTGCGCAACGTGCTCGCGACCGCGCTGCGCATGCCCGAGAACCTGATCCGCATCATCGCGCCCGCGATCGGCGGCGCGTTCGGCGCCAAGATGCACGGCCATCCGGAAGAAGCGCTGACCTGCCTGCTCGCGCTGCGCACGCAGCGCCCGGTGAAGTGGGTCGAGGATCGCGAGGAATGCCTGCTGATCGGCGCGCGCGAGCAGACGCACGAGATGGAGCTCGCGCTCACGAAGGACGGCGACATCCTCGGCCTGCGCGACCGCGCGTACGCCAACACCGGCGCACCGAGCGCGTGCCCGGGCTGGGGCATGGCGTTCCTGACCGGGCTCACGATGCCAGGGCCGTACAAGGTCCGTGACATCGACGTCAGCATGAACATCGTGTCGACGAACAAGCCGTCGTGGAACGCGTCACGCGGCTACGGCAAGGAAGCGACCGCGATCGCGCTCGAGCTCGCGATCGACAACGCGGCGCGCACGCTGGGGCTCGACCCGGTGGACGTCCGCATCCGCAACTTCGTGTCGAAGGAAAACTTCCCGTACGACAGCCCGACCGGGCTCGTCTACGACTCCGGCGACTACGCCGGCGCGGTCCGCAAGACGCTCGAGGCCCTCGGCTACGAAGACTGGAAGCTGAAGCAGGCCGAGGCGCGCAAGCAGGGCAAGCTGCTCGGCATCGGCATCGCATTCGAACTGACGCCGGAAGGCGGCGCGATTCCGGGCACGATGGTGTCGGGCTGGGATTCCTCCACCGTGCGCATGGGACCAGACGGATCCGTAACGCTGCTGACCGGCGTCACGCATCCGGGCACGCAGAATCCGACGGCGCTCGCGCAGATCGTCGCGGACGAGCTCGGTGTCGAGGTCGATGGCATCCGCGTGATCCAGGGCGACACCACGACCTGCCCCTACGGTTTCGGCAACTACTCCGGCCGCAGCCTGATCGTCTCGAGCGGCGCGTGCGCGTCCGCCGCGCGCGAGGTGCGCGCGAAGCTGCTGACGATCGGCGCGGCGCTGCTCGGCGTCGATGCCTCCACGATGACGATGGAGCGCGGCGTACTGCGCTCGAGCGCGGCGCCCGACAAGACGCTCTCGGTGCGCGAGGCGGCGTATGCGTCGTACACGCGCGCCTACGACATCGGCCTCGCCATCACGCCGCCGCTCGAGGCGACCTGCTCGTTCCGGCCCGGGCTCATCCGGCACACGCCGGATGCGCATGGCCGCATCAATCCCTACCCCTCGTACTCGAACGCCGCGTACGCGGTGGTCTGCGAAGTCGACCGGGACACGGGGCACGTGAAGCTGCTGAAGTTCGCGGCCGCGCATGACTGCGGCAAGGTGATCAACCCGGTGCTGGTCGAGGGCCAGGCCTGCGGCGCGATCGCTTTCGGCATCGGCGGCATGCTGAACGAGGAAATCCGCTTCGATGCGAACGGCAAGCAGCTGACGAACGGCTTCGTCGACTACGTGATGCCGCGCGCGCTCGACGTGCCGCCGATCACGATGGTGCATCACGACAGCCCGAACCCCGTCACTTACATGGGCCTCAAGGGCGCGGGCGAAGCGGGCGTCGGCGGTTCCGCCGCCGCCATCGTGTGCGCCGTCAACGATGCGCTGGCGCCGCTCGGCGTCGCCATCACGGACCTGCCGGTCACGGCGCCGCGCGTCTGGGAAGCCATCCAGTCTGCGAAGCAGCCGGCCAAGAAGCAGGAGGTTGCATGAGCCTGCACCCGCAGTACGCGCGGCCCCGCAATGCCGCGCAGGCGGTCGAGCTGCTCGGCGGCCTCGGTGCCGGCGCAGTCGTGATCGCCGGCGGCCAGGAACTGATGCCGCATGTGAACTACGGCAAGCTGATGCCGACCGTGTATGTCGACATCGGCGCGCTGCCGGAACTCAAGGGCATCCGCGATGCAGACGGCGTCGTGTCGATCGGCGCGCTGACGGTGCATCGCGAACTGCAAAAGGACGCCCTCGTCCAGAAGGCGCTGCCGCTGCTGTCGTATGCGGCCGGCCTCGTCGGCGGCGGCTGGCAGGTGCACAACCGCGGCACCGTCGGCGGCAACATCGTCGCGATGCACCCGCTGTACGACATCATCCCGCCGCTGCTCGCGCTCGGCGCGGAAGTCGAGATACTCGCGGCGGGCGGCACGCGTCGCGCCCCACTCGCGGCGGTGATCGCGGAGACGAGCCATGGCCTCGGCAGCCAGGCGCTGATCGTGCGCGTGCTCGTGCGCGCCACCTCGCCCGGCACCGGCTGGGCGTACGAGAAGCTGAAGATCACGGAAGGCGGCTACGGCTCCGCGAATGCCGCTGCCGTCGTTGCGCTCGATGGCGGCAAGCTCACCGCGGCGCGCCTCGTGATCGGCGCGGTCGCGGAACGACCGATCGATGCGAGTGCGGCGCTGAAGGGGCTGCTCGGTCGCCCCTTCGACCCGCGCGCCGCGCAGGAGCTCGAGGCCGCCTGCTCGACGCTCGTCACGCAACCCATGAACGACCAGCAGGGCGATGCCGGATGGCGGCGCGCCATGGCGGGCGTGGTCGCCCGCCGCGCCCTGACCGCCGCGGTCGCGCGCGCCACCGCGCGCTGAGCCAGGAGAGCCACCATGTCGACGAATCTCGATGAACTGATCGAAGACACCGTCCTGCTCCAGTGCAGCGTGAACGGCAAGAACCGCGAAGAGGTGGTCCCGCCGAGCACGTCGTTGCTCGACTGGCTGCGCGACGACCTGCGGCTCACCGGCACCCACATGGGCTGCATGACGGGCCACTGCGGCGCCTGCACGGTGATGGTCGACGGCAAGGTCGCGAAGTCGTGCATCACGCTCGCGGCCACCGTGCAGCGCAAGCAGATCACGACGCTGGAAGGCCTGAAGCAGAACGGCAAGCTCTCGCCGGTGCAGCAGGC
>JBIITU010000157.1:0-7267 GCA_044340335.1 Steroidobacteraceae bacterium | reverse complement strand
CTGCGCATCGATCTGCATGATCCGGACGGCGGCGCTGTCCCGCGCCTGACCTGGATCATCGGCTTCGACGCGCACCAGAGCGAGTACGTCTGCTACTCGATCGATGCCGCGCAATGCACGCGCGGACCGCTGGTCACGCGCTTCGCGGCCCTGTCGCCGGATGCCTGGCGGGTGTCGATGCGCAGCCAGCGGGATTCCACCGCAGACAGTGAGTACACCCTGCGTCGGGCCTGAGCATGCGCCACAGCCGCGCCGCCCGCACCCTGGGAGCGGCATTCGCGCTGATCTGGCTCGCGCTCGCGATCGATCCCTGGTATCGGCAGGACTGGCTGCTCGAGAACGTGCTGGTCCTGATCGCAGTGCCGCTGCTGGCGCGCTTCGGGCCGGATCTGAAACTGTCCGACGCCTCCTACGCCTGCCTGTTCGTGTTCTTCACGCTGCATGTGATCGGCGCGCATTACACCTATTCCGAGGTGCCCTACCAGCAGTGGTTCGGGCTCGACAGCGCTGGCGACCGCAATCACTACGACCGACTCGTGCACTTCCTGTACGGCCTGCTGATGGCGCTGCCCGTCATCGAACTGCTCGATGCGCGCGCGCGACCGGTCGGGCTGTGGCGCTGGTTGCTGCCGGTGCTGTTCCTGCTGTCGCACGGCGCGCTGTACGAATTGATCGAGTGGTTCGCCGCGGAAATCTTCGGCGGCGACCTGGGCGCTGCGTACCTGGGCACGCAGGGCGACATCTGGGATGCACAGAAAGACACCGCGCTCGCGGCGGTGGGTGCCGTGCTCGGCGTGACGTTCTGGCTCTGGTGGCGTGCGCGCGGCACGCGCGTGGAAGTCGCTAGGACTTCCAGCCGGTCTTGAAATCCGGCGCGGGATGCATCGCGGCCGTCGGATGCGGATCGAAGCGCGTGAAGCGCTCCGGATCAGAGAACAGCACCGAGCAACCTGCGCATTGAAAAACCGGCGGCTTGCGCACCTTGACGGGTTCGTCGGGTGCGGCAAGCCGCTCGGGCGTCAGCAGAACGCAGACCTGACATCGGCAGATCGGACAGCGAAACGGAATGCGAGTGGCCATCGACATGCTGCCAAAGTTACGCAAGCAGCACGCAGCATTCCATCCAGTGTCCACACTGCGCTCATACTGGATGCACGGCCGCTGATCAGGCGACCTGGATCTGCTGTGGTTGAGGCTTGACCACCCGCGCCTTCGGGATGCGCACGGTCAGCACGCCATCCTTCGATTCGGCCTTGATCGCCGCAGCGTCGGCATCATCCGGCAGCACGAAGCGGCGCGCGAAGCGGCCCTGGAAGGTCTCGATGCGATGGAACTTCTCGCTCTTGTCTTCCTTCTCGTACTTGCGCTCGCCTTCGATCGAGATCGTGCCTTCGTGCAGCGTGACCTTGACGTCTTCCTTGCGGACGGCCGGCATCTCGGCGCGAATCAGGTACTCGTTCTCGGTCTCGCTGATGTCAGCGCTCGGCGTCCATTGCACGGCAGGCAGGTTCGAACTTTCGGACCCGGTGCGCAGTCCACCGCGAAGCAGCGAAGGCATCAGGCGGTTCATGAAATCTTCGGTCTCCCGGAAGGGCTCCCAGCGAATCAGTGTCATCTGTGTATCCTCCAGATTGGATGTACCGGATATGGAGGGGCGAGCCATGAATTCAAGGGTGCAACAGGGGGTAGCCCGATGACGCTGCAGTTTCCGCCGGGTTCGGGCGTCGCACCGCCCGAGGTGCTGCGGACGATGTCCGGCCTCGATTTCCTGCAGGCGATTCTTGATGGCCGCCTGCCGCGTCCGCCGATCATGGTGACGCTGGGTTACGGACCGGTGGAACTCGCGGTCGGTCGCGTGGTGTTCGAGGCGCAGCTCGATGGCCGCGCCTACAACCCCATCGGCGTGATCCACGGCGGGTTCGCTGCGACGCTGCTCGATACGGTCACGGCCTGCGCCGTGCACTCCACGTTGCCAGTCGGCACGGGCTACACCACGATCGAGCTGAAAGTGAACTATCTGCGGCCGCTGGTCGCGGAGTTGGGCAGTGTGCGCGCCGTGGGGCAGGTGGTCAGCAGTGGCCGTCGCACCGCGCTGGCGACGGGCGAACTGTGCGACGCGAGCGGCAAGTTGTGCGGCTGGGCGTCGAGCACCTGCATGATCATGCCGATCTGAGCCTGGCCCGGTGCGTTGCGACGTCGGTCTCCAGCTGGGCGAAGCGGGGATCGATCTCGAACGCGAATCCGTCCCAGTAGCCGTCGCGATCCGGAACGTATCTGCGGGCGGGAGCATGCTGTTGCCCGAGCGCCAGAGTCTTCATCGTCGCCTGCAGCGCGAGTCGCATTCCTTCTATCGCTGCGGGCGCTCGCGACGGCGCGGCCACGGGTGCCATCACGCGCATCCATACCGGCTGCGCATAGCGCAACGTTGGCGAGAACGGATGCTCCCAGACACGATGGCTGCCTGCGAGCACGATCGGCAACAGGTCGCAGCCCAACGACGCCGCAAGTTCGAACGCACCGCGCCGAAAGTCCGCTTCGATGCCGAGTATCGTGCCCTGCGCGAACAGGACGAGGTGTTCGCCACGGGCCAAGGTCGCCTTGGCCTGGCAGCGCAGCTGTCGATACGCGCGGGCACCGTGCTCGGGGTCGATCGCGATGTGATCCATTGCTGCGATTGCACTGCCGATGCCGGGCAGATCGAAGATTTCACGCCGCGCGACGAAGCGCATCGGCTGACCCAGTTGCAGCAGGCACAGCGGATCGAGCATGCCCTCATGCAGGGCCACGACGATATGCGGCTTCTGCGGCAGGTCAGTCTCGCGTTCGATCAGCAGATCGACGCCGAGGTGTCGCAGGATGCGTGCTGACCAGAGTTGCTGCACACGCTGGCGCGACGCGACGCAATCGCCGGTCCCGCCGTTCGCGATGGATGCCGCCGCGCGCCACAGCAGCCAGCGGCCTGCCGTGGCGAATCGCCAGGAGGACTCTGGCGCTGGCATGAAGCGCAGGTCCGCCCCTTGACGCAGGCTCATGGCCTTGCCGTCTCGCAATGGTCGCGCAGCGCCCGCAGCAGCTTCGGCAGTTCCCGCTTCAACACGCCGCGCACAGCCCACTGCGGCACGGGGATGCTCGGGATCACCCGCACGCGGTAGGTGACGAGCGTCGCGCGACCGGCGTCGACGGGGGTGAGCTCCCAGCGACCCTCGTTCTCGCGGAAGTCGCCGGACACATGCCGAAAATCGATCGACCGCGGCGGGTCGTACTCCGCCCGGAACGTGTAACGACTCGTCGGCATGAACCAGCCGACATCGCTGACGTGCGATATGACTTCGAAACGACCCTGCGGATCCCGGTCGACGACGACGCATTCGCGCAGATGCGGCACGAACTGCAGCGCGACCTCGCAGTTCGTCATCGCGGCATAGACACGGTCGGCCGGCGCTTTGATGCGAATCGCCGCGCGCACGGTACCGCGGCCGAGTGCCGCATCGATCGTGGCATCGACGACGACTTCGCGCCGCTCGAGCATCGCCTGCTGGGCGGCAGTGACGGGAAAACCTGCGTCGGCAGCGGATACCTGTGACGTCGCCGCGAACGCGAGCAGGACAACGGGCAGTAGTCGCCTGCGAAAGATCATGGCGAGAACACTGCCGTATCGTTCAGCGTCCAGTCGTAATCGAGGTAGTCCACAGGGGTTTTCGGGTCGCGCAACCGCGCCAGCACGCCAGGGTCATCGGCATGTGCCGCGAGGAATGCGAGCACGCCGCGCTTCTCGTTGCCCGCGGCGAGCGGCGCGAAATCCTCCCCGAACCACTTGAAGATCGACGACACCTCGACGCCACGGCCGCCGGGAACGACACGCAGCCCGTGGCTGCGATCTGCGGCAAAGCGCCGGGTCTGCTCAGTGAGCTGGACGTCGAGCCTGGCCGCGACATAGGGCTCGGCGCGCAGGACCGGGCAGCTGCGGGCCGCGCACACCAGCGCCACGTGGATGCGCGGCTCGGCGAACGACGGGCGGATGATGCGGTGCTCGATGTCGTCGAGCGACAGGCGCTGGCCGGCCACGCGGTGCCGCGCCTCCTTGAACGCGCCCGGGATCTGCCAGATGCTGTTCGCGGGGAACGCGACTCCGACCAGCGAGCCGCGCCGGATCGGATAGTGGTCGATGATGGTCCGCAGGGTCAGCGCGTTGTAGGCGTTGATCCAGAACGCGAGTCGTTGCTCGCGCGACCAGCCGTCGACGACCGGCCGCTCGACCGTGGCCAGCTGCCCCGCATAGCGGTCGAGGCTGGTGCGCTCGCGCTGCAGTGCGGCGTAGTCGACCAATCCGTCGCGGACATGCCGTTTCAGGACCTCGCCGAGCAGCGCGTGCTGGTGATCGAACGGGCTGCCGGCAACGGCGGCAGGCGCCAGCAGCAGTGCGACGAGGAGCAGCAACAGGGAACGGACATGAACGCGGCGCATGGCGGGTGACTCCGTGGGGCCTGTCAGATAGACCGGCCGGGACCGCGGATTGTTTCGCCGCGGGGCCGCTCAGCGGCTGAGTCGTTGCCGAACCCGACGCTTTGCGATCGCGAGGCCCACCAGCCCATAGCCCGCTAGCACGGCGACACTCAGCAGTGGCCACGGCATCGGATCGCCGAGCGTCAGGCCGCGGGCGAGCGATGCGCCATGCGCCAGCGGCAGGAACCACGCCGCGGTCTGTGCCGCCTCTGGCAGCTGCGACAGCGGGAAGTAGATGCCCGACAGGAAGCTCATCGGCGTCACGAGCAGCACGAAGTAATAGGTGAAGAAGTCGTAGGACTTCGCGAACGACGTGACGACCAGCGCGATGCCGGCGAAGGCGAGGCCGATCAGCAGCGCGATCGGCAGCACCGCGAGCGGCGCGAAGCCCCGCACGATACCGAACGCGTACATGACGAGCAGGATCGCCGTGCCCGAGAACAGTGCCTTCATGCCGGCCCACAGCCACTCGCCGGTGACGATGTCGTCGCTGGTCAGCGGCGCATGCAGCATGCCTTCCCAGGTGCGCTGCACCTGCAGGCGCGCGAATGCCGAGTACAGCGCCTCGAACGACGCGCTGTTCATCGTGCTGTAGCAGATCATGCCCGCGGCGAGGAAGGTCACGTAGGGGCGGCCGTCGACCATGCCGATCAGCGCGCCGACGCCGTAACCCAGGCCGACCAGGTAGATCAGCGGTTCGGCGAGATTGCCGATCAGCGACGGGATCATCAGCTTGCGCCAGACCAGCGCGTTGCGGCGCACGACATGCAGCGCGCGCCAGCCCTGCGCGGCGCGCCGCGGCGACTTTTCCACGGCGATGTCAGTCACGGATGTCCCTGCCCGTCAGCTTGATGAACACGTCCTCGAGGTTCGCGGCGCGCCGCAGCACGCGCAGTCCCGGCGCGTGCTCGATGGCGGCGAGCAGCGCCTCGGGTGCATGTGTGTAACAGAACGCCGTCTCGCCGCTGACTTCGACGCGCTCCGCAAGCGGCCGCGCGATGCGTTCGGCCCATTCGCCGACGCCGTCGCCGTAGACCTCGAGCACGACCGGTTCGATCAGCGAGTCGATCAGGCGGCGTGGCGTATCGAGCGCGATGATGCGACCGTTGTCCATGACGCACAGCCGGTCGCAGAGCCGCTCCGCCTCGTCCATGAAATGCGTCGTCAGGATCAGCGTCTTGCCCTGCTTGGCGAGCCGGCGCAGTGCATCCCAGATCAGGTGACGTGCCTGCGGGTCGAGCGCGGTCGTCGGCTCGTCGAGGAACAGGATGTCCGGGTCGTTGACGAGCGCCCGCGCCAGCGTCAGGCGCCGCTTCATGCCGCCCGACAGGGCTTCGATCTTCGCGTCGCCGCGGTCAGCGAGCCCGGCGTACTCGAGCAGCGCTGGCGCGCGAGCGCGCGCCTCGCGCGCCGCGATGCCGAAGTAGCTCGCGTACACGACCAGGTTTTCGGTGACGGTAAAATCCGGGTCGAGGTTGTCGTACTGCGGCACGACGCCGACGCGGTAGCGCGCTTCGCGCGCCGCCTGTGGCACTGGCAGGTCACCGAGACGGATCGAGCCGCCGTTCGGCGCGACCAGGCCCAGGCAGCAGCGCAGCGTCGTGGTCTTGCCTGCGCCGTTGGGGCCGAGCAGCCCGAAGCATTCGCCGCGCGCGACGCTGAAGCTGACGTCATCGACGACCTTGCGGTCGCCGTAGATCTTGATCAGGTGCTGCACGTCGAGCATGGGGCGCGAGTATACGTGCGGGCTGTGTGGCGGGTGCGTTAGCATCTGCCCAGGTCACTGGAGACGCTCGATGTCGATCCGCATTGCATGGACTGTCATGGTCGGTGTGCTGCTGCTGTCGCTGCTGCCGGTGGCGCAGGCAGCCGAACCCAAGGTCGCGGCACCCACTGCGGATCTCGGCCGTCTGCGTGTCAGCGAGGACGACGACGTCGCGGTCCAGGAACTGCACCGCTGGCTCACCGCGCGCGGCATGGAGGCCTCCGTCAATGGCGGCTCAGTGGTCTATCGGCGCGTACTACAACCCGGCTGATGAATTCCGCGACAAGCCGGAGTTCTTCGCGCTGGTGGCCAAGGCCAACGCCGCGCAGAACCTGTTGCAGGTGTTCGTCGACGGCGACGGCGATGTCGCCATCGGCAGCAGCCTGACCTTCGTCGATGAGTTCTCCGCCAAGGAATTCGACGCCTTCGCCGATCTGTTCGTCGAGGTCGTCAAGACCTACGTGTTGACGGACGAACTCGTCGAAATGCTCAAGTAGCGCGTGGCGTTCTGGGTGCCGAGCACGCGGCAATAGCGCTCGTCGCAGGCGCCGCAGCGTCCTTCCGAACGGCACCAGCGCAGGCTCTTGCCGTTGAAGCGGCCCCAGAACAAGCCGGCCGGATCGGCGTCGAACTCGCGCAGCAGTTCGATGACGCTGCGCGCCTCGGGCCGCGGCGAGTAGCGCCGCCAGCGTGGCTCACCGTCCCCCGGCGCATCGAGCGCCGCATCGGTCGGCGCGGTGTTGATCAGGAATCGCCAGTCCTGGGTCGCGCCGCGGTAGCGAAACTGCGCGACTTCCACCGGTCGCGCTGCGCCGACGATGCCGCAAAGACTGCGCAGGTGGTACAGCGTCGCCCGGTCCGCATCGACGCGATGCCGCAGCTGCACGGCGTGTCGCACCGTGGGCGGGCAGATGCGCTCGCAGTAGGCGGCCAGCAGGCGCTCGACGAGGTGGCGGGTGTGCTGCGGGATCTCATTCACGCAACTAGCCTAGCGCGACG
>JBIITU010000156.1:0-7274 GCA_044340335.1 Steroidobacteraceae bacterium | reverse complement strand
CGACAGGCGCACCATGTCTTCCGACACGCCGGCCTTCGCGAGCTCATCGGGTGACAGCTGGCGGTGCGTCGTCGAGGCCGGGTGCGTCGCCAGCGAGCGCGCATCGCCGATGTTGACGAGGCGAATCACGAGCTTCAGTGCATCGAGGAACTTCTCGCCGGCGGCGCGACCGCCCTTGACGCCGAAGGTCAGGATGCCGGACGCCCGGCCGCCCATGTACTTCTGCACCAGCGCATGCGACGGATGGTCGGGCAGGCCGGCGTAGTTGACCCAGCCGACCTTCGGGTGCGCGCGCAGGAACTCGGCGATCGACTGCGTGTTGCGGCAGATGCGGTCCATGCGCACGGCCAGCGTCTCGATACCCTGCAGGATCAGGAATGAATTGAACGGCGATAGCGCCGCGCCCATGTTGCGCAACGGCACGACGCGCGCGCGGCCGATGTAGGCCGCCGGGCCCAGCGCCTCGGTGTAGACGACACCGTGGTACGACACGTCGGGCGTGTTCAGGCGCGGGAAGCGCTGCTTGTGCTCGGCCCACGGGAATTTGCCCGAGTCGACGATGACGCCGCCGATGCTGTTGCCATGGCCGCCGAGGTACTTCGTCAGCGAATGCACGACGATGTCGGCGCCGAAGTCGAACGGCCGGCACAGGTAGGGCGAGGGCACGGTGTTGTCGACGATCAGCGGCACGCCGTGCCGGTGCGCGATCTCGGCCAGCGCGCCGAAGTCGGTGACATTGCCGAGCGGGTTGCCGATCGACTCGCAGAACACCGCCTTGGTGCGCGCGTCGATCAGCTTCTCGAACTGCTCGGGGTGGCGGTAGTCGGCGAAACGCACTTCGATGCCGAACTGCGGCAGCGTGTGCGCGAACAGGTTGTAGGTGCCGCCGTACAGCGCGCTCGACGTGACGATGTTGTCGCCCGCTTCGGCAATGGTCATGACCGCATAGGTCACGGCGGCGCTGCCCGAAGCCAGCCCGAGTCCGCCGATGCCGCCCTCGAGTTCCGCAAGGCGCTTCTCGAGCACGTCCGTCGTCGGGTTCATGATGCGGGTGTAGATGTTGCCCTGCACCTTGAGGTCGAACAGGTCGGCGCCATGCTGCGCGCTGTCGAACGCGTACGACGTGGTCTGGTAGATCGGAACGGCGACGGCCTTGGTGGTCGGATCAGGCGAATAGCCGCCGTGGACGGCGATGGTTTCCGGGCGCATGCAGTATCTCCGAGGGAAGGCTAGGGTTCGCTGAAGCTACGGTTCGCTGAAATAGCGCCGCAGTGTAGCGTCGAAGCGGGGAATGTCGACCAGGAAGGCATCGTGGCCTTCGCGCGAAGGCATGGTGACGAGCGTGGTCGGCACACCCGCCGCGACCAGCGCGGCCGCGATGCGCTCCTGCTCGTGCAGCTGGAACAGCATGTCCGACTGCACGCCGATCACGAGGGCGCTCGCGAGGTCCGCCCGCGCGAACACCTCGCGCGGCGTCGCATGCGCGGCCAGATCGAAGCGGTCCATCGCGCGCGACAGGTACAGGTAGCAGTTGGCGTCGAAGCTGCGCACGAAGCGTTCCGCCTGGGCTTCGAGGTAGCCCTCGATCGCGAACTCGGGCGCGAAGCCGCTGGCGCGCACCGCGTTGCCGCCAAGCGGCTCGCGACCGAAGCGCTCGTTCCATTCCAGCGACGAGCGATAGGTGATGGTGCCGATCTTGCGCGCGAGCCGCATGCCGGTGCGCGGCGGCTTGTCCGGATGGTACTGGCCGCCCTGCCATTCCGGGTCGCGCAGGATGGCCTCGCGCTGCACCGAGCGCAGCGCGATCGCGACCGGCGACGCGGCGTCGGTGCCGGAGATCGACACCATGCGCCGTGCGACGCCCGGGAACTGCGCGACGAAAGCGAGCACGACGATGCCGCCGAGCGACGGGCCGACGACCGCTTCGAGGCGCTCGATGCCGAGGCTGCGTACGGTCTCGTGCCCGGCCGCGGCGATGTCCTCGATCGAGAGCTCCGGGAATTCGAGCCGGTACGGGTGCCCGGTGGCCGGGTTGATCGACAGCGGGCTGGTCGAACCGAACGGGCTGCCGAGCGAGTTGACGCAGATGACGAACCAGCGCTGGGTGTCGATCGCGCGGCCGGGGCCGACGATGGGCTCCCACCAGCCTTCGCTCGGGTCGTCGACGGATGAGCTTGCATGCGCCGACGGCGACAGGCCCGTGAACAGCAGGATCGCGTTGTCGCGGGCCGCGTTCAGTTCGCCCCAGGTCTCGTAGGCGACCACGGCATCCTCGAGCGCGCCGCCGCGGTGCAGGCGGAACGGGCTCGGCAACGCCGCGAAGCGCCGCGCACTGCCCGCGAGCGGCTGCGTGCGGGTCGGCGCATCGGTCGCATCGAGCGTGTCGCTCATCCGGGGCGCTGTGGGCAGGCGGAGCGCGCTCATGGCTCCGGGTCGCTGCCTTCCGGGATATCGGCGAACAGCGCGGTCGACAGGTAACGCTCGCCGGTATCGGGCAGCATCGCGAGGAGCACCGACCCCGGCGCCGCGTCCTTCGCGACCTTCAGCGCTGCCGCGAACGTGCCGCCGCAGGAGATGCCGCAGAAGATGCCTTCGCGCGCGGCAAGCGCCCGCGCGGTTTCCATCGCTTCGGTGTCGGTCACCGTCACGATGCGGTCGGCGATCTCGCGGTTCAGCACGGCCGGCACGAAGTCCGGGGTCCAGCCCTGGATCTTGTGCGGCGTGAACGGCTTGCCCGACAGCAGCGCCGCGCCTTCGGGCTCGGTCGCGATGATCTGCGTTTCGGGGCGGGCGAGCTTGATGACCTCGCCGGCACCCGTGAGCGTGCCGCCCGTGCCCCAGCCACTGACGAAGAAGTCGAGCCGCTTGCCGGCGAAATCGCTGAGGATCTCCGGGCCGGTCGTGCTGCGGTGGTACGCGGGATTCGCCGGGTTCTCGAACTGCCGCGCGAGGAACCAGCCGTGTTTGTCTGCAAGCTCTGCCGCTTTCTTCACCATGCCCGTGCCACGCTCGGCGGCCGGCGTCAGGATCACCTTGGCGCCGAGCGCGCGCATGATCTTGCGGCGCTCGATCGAGAAGGTCTCGACCATCACGGCGACGAAGGGATAGCCCTTGGCGGCGCAGACCATCGCGAGCGCAATGCCTGTGTTGCCGGAGGTCGCCTCGACGACCGTCTGGCCGGGCTTGAGCGTGCCGCGCTTCTCGGCGTCCTCGATGATCGCGATGGCGAGGCGATCCTTGACCGAGGCCATCGGGTTGAAGAACTCGCACTTGACGTACATCGTCACGTGCTCGGGTGCGAGACGGTTGATGCGCACGATGGGCGTGCGGCCGATCGTGCCCAGGATGCTGTCGTAAATCATGGCCCCACTGTACGCCGCCACCGGTTGCGGGCGTGTGGCGAAGCGGCATGGCCTGATAACCGTTGGTTATGATTCACCGCAACATGAGCACCCCCACGCCCGGTGAACGACTGCAGAAGCTGCTGGCGGCGGCCGGCCACGGCTCGCGCCGCGCCATCGAGGACTGGATTCGGGCCGGTCGGCTGACCATCGATGGCCGGGTCGCGACGCTGGGCGAGCGGGCGATGGGCAGCGAGGACATCCGCCTCGATGGCCAGCCGCTTGCGGTTACGGCGCCCGCCGGTCCGACGCAGACCGAGCACCTGGCTTATCACAAGCCGCTCGGCGAGATCACGAGCCGCAGCGACCCGCAGGGCAGGCCCACTGTGTTCGATGCGTTGCCCGCGCCCGCCAGCGGCCGCTGGGTCGTGGTCGGACGGCTCGATTTCAACACCTCGGGGCTGCTGCTGTTTACCAGCGATGGCGCACTCGCGCATGCGCTGATGCACCCGTCAGCCGAGGTCGAGCGCGAGTACCTGGTGCGGGTACGCGGCCGGCCGACGCCAGCGACGGAACAGCGGCTGCTGCGCGGCGTGATGCTCGACGACGGTCTCGCGCGCTTCGACAAGCTCGCTGCGACGCGCGCCGATGGCAGCCACAGCTGGTATCGCGTGACGCTGCACGAGGGCCGCAACCGCGAAGTGCGGCGGCTGTGGCTGGCGGTCGGCCACGAGGTCAGCCGCCTGACGCGGCTGCGCTATGGGCCGATCGAGCTGCCTGCTGACCTGCGCGCCGGCGCCTGGCGCCGGCTCGATGCAACTCAGGTCGCCGCGCTGCGCGCGGCAGTCAGCGGCGTGGTGCGCGGCGCGCGCTGACCCGCCTGTCCGGCGCGTGCCGCGGCGCGCGCGGCTGGCTTCGTGACCGGCGTGCAGGGCGGCATCCAGACCAGATCCTGCACCGGCGACGCATACACCGATTGCCAGCGCTGCAGCGCGAAATCCTGCAGCGCGGCGCGCACGTACTCGAACGCGAGCTGATCCCAGGGCAGGTCGCGCTTGTTCCACAATGCAGCCTCCAGCGTTTCGTCACCGGCGGCAAAGCGGCCCTCGCGCAGCGTGCCGCGGAACACCGCGACGATCTCGTTGAACTTCGGCAGGTTGTAGACGCGGTACAGCGCAAGATCATCGGCAATCGCGTGCGCTTCCTCGAGCGTCTCGCGCGCGGCGGCGGCCTGCAGCGGCTCGCCGGCTTCGACATACCCGCCCGGCAGCGTCCACTGGCCCGCGCCGGGGTCGATGCCGCGGCGGCACAGCAGCACCTGGCCATTCCACTCGGCGAGGCACACCGCGACCACGCGCGGCTGCCGCCAGTGTGTCGTGCCGCAGCGGCCGCAGTCGAACCGCTGCACCTGTCCGCCTGAACCGCTGCTGCTGCGCAGATCCATCGAACCGCAATCGCTGCAGAATTTCATCGGTCTCCCCCCGGAGTTGACGTCACTGGGTGTTCAGATCGGGTGTTCGGATTGGGTGTTCGGATCGGGCGTGGCGCTGCCTGCGCCGCGTGCCGACAGCATGTGCAGTCGCATCTGGGTCGCCGCGAGCGACGGATCGCGCAGCTCGAAGGCGCGGATCAGCTCGCGGTGGTGCCAGGCGCTGCGCTCGAGGTGTTCGGCGATGGTTTCGCGATAACGCTGCAGCAGCAGCAGCTGGATCTGCAGCACCGGGCGCAGCGCCGCCTCGAGGTGGCGCGCGTCAGCGGCTTCGAGAATCAGCTGGTGGAACGCGTCGTTCAGGTCGGCGAAGCGGGCGATGCCGCTCGAGTCAGTGATGTGGACCAGCGCGTGCATCTGCGCATCGAGTTCGCGCAGCCGCGCGAGCTGCGCGGCCGTGAGGCGCGTCGCGGCCCGTTCGGCCGCGTAGCTTTCGAGCCGGGCACGGATCTCGAACAGTTCCTCGACCTCGCTGGCATCGAAGTCGCGCACCTGGGCCCGGCGCCGACCTTCGGCGAGCACCAGCCCTTCGGCAGCCAGGCGGCGGATCGCTTCTCGGACCGGCGTGCGGCTGACACCGAGTGATTCGGCAAGGTCCGACTCGACCAGGAAGCTGCCGGCCGGCAGCGCACCGCGCTGGATCTGTGCCAGCAGTGTCGAATAGGCCTTGTCCGTTGCAGAGATCATTTCTGTATACCGGAAGATCGATATTGGCGATTTAGGGTGTTGAATATCGCTTTTCTGTATACCAGAATGCAAGCAGGGAGGGGGTATGTACTCATTCAAGTCGCAGCAGGTCGTGGTGGCCGGCAGCCGGGTCCAGGTACGGGAGGCGGGCGAAGGGACGCCGCTGCTGTTCCTGCACGGGGCGGGCGGGGCGGAATCCGCGCTCAGCTGGCTCGCGCCCTTCGCGCAGACCGGCATGCGCGTGATCGTGCCGGACCATCCAGGCTTTGGCGGCAGCGACGACCCGGCCTGGCTCGACAACATCCACGACGCCGCCTACGCCTACCTCGATCTGCTCGACGCGCTGGACCTGCATGACGTGCACGTCGTCGGCATGTCGCTGGGCGGCTGGATCGGACTCGAGGTTGCGGTCCGCAACACCAGCCGGCTCGCCTCGCTGACGGTCATCGGCGCGGCCGGCATCCGGCCGGGTGACATCCCGACGGGTGACCTGTTCATGTGGAGCCCGGAAGATCGCATCCGCAATCTCGTCGCAGACCCGGCGCTGGCGGAGAAGATCCTCGCGCTGCCGCAGACGCCCGAGCAGCAGGACACCGCGCTGCGCAACTTCATCACGACTGCGAAGCTGGCCTGGGAGCCGCGCTTCTTCGATCCGCACCTGGAGAAGTGGCTGCACCGGCTGCGACTGCCGACGCACGTGATCTGGGGCCGCGAGGATCGCCTGTTCCCACCCGACTACGGCCGCCGGCTCGCAAGCCTGATCCCCGGCGCGCGCTTCTCCGTGATCGACCGTTGCGGCCACCTGCCGCAGGTCGAACGACCGACTGAGCTGACCGCGCTGGTTCGCCAACTCGCCCACGCCG
The DNA here is from genome assembly GCA_044340335.1 of Steroidobacteraceae bacterium. Taxonomy (GTDB): domain Bacteria; phylum Pseudomonadota; class Gammaproteobacteria; order Steroidobacterales; family Steroidobacteraceae; genus UBA964. Next base: position 894 of record JBIITU010000156.1, on the reverse strand, counting down.
CCTGAGGAACGCCGCATGAAATTCACGCTGTTCCACCTGATGCCCTACGCCGACCTCGATCTCGCCGGCGCAGCGCAGTATCCGACCGCCTGGGTCGTCACGCCCAACAGCTTCTACGACCCGAAGGCGGGCGCGCGGCTCTACAACCGCTATCTCGATGAGCTCGAACTCGGCGAGCAACTCGGCTTCGATGGGATCGCGGTCAACGAACACCATCAGACCGCCTACGGCATGATGCCGTCGCCGATCGTCATGGCCGCAGCGCTCGCGCGCCGCACGAAGACGGCGAAGATCGCGATCCTGGGCAGTGCGATCCCGCTGCGCGACCATCCGCTGACGCTGGCCGAAGAGCACGCCATGCTCGACAACATCACCGAGGGCCGGCTGATCACCGGCTTCGTGCGCGGCATCGGCGCCGAGTACCACGCCTGGGGCACGAACCCGGTGTTCTCGCACGAGCGCTTCCACGAAGCGCACGACCTGATCATCGAAGCCTGGACGCGGCCCGGGCCGTTCCGGTTCTCGCGCAAGCACTACCACTTCGAGTACGTGAACCTCTGGCCGCGCCCTTACCAGCAGCCGCATCCGCCGATCTGGGTGCCGTCGCAGGGCAGCAGCGAGACCATCGAGTGGGCGGCGCATCCGGACCGCAAGTACACCTACCTGCAGACGTTCAGCCCGCTGAAGTCGGTGCGCAAGTACCTCGAGCAGTATCGTGAAACCGCAGCTCGGCACGGCTACACCGCGAGCGACGACAAGATCGGCTGGGCCGTGCCGATCTACGTGGCGCAGAGCGACGAGATCGCGCGGCGCGAGGCCAAGCCGCACTTCGAGAACTTCCGCAACAAGTTCCTGAAGATGCCGATCGAGATGCTGTTGCCGCCCGGCTATTCG
>JBIITU010000155.1:0-7374 GCA_044340335.1 Steroidobacteraceae bacterium | reverse complement strand
TTGCTGACCCAGCTTGAGCTGCAGTGAAGGCTTCAGCATCGTGCGCTAGAGACGGAATGACTCGCCCAAGTACACCTCACGCACTTGGGCATTGGCAAGGATTTCCTCTGCAGATCCGGCAGCGATCACAGTTCCGTTGCCAATGATGTAGGAACGGCCGCAAACACCCAGGGTTTCGCGGACATTGTGGTCGGTAATCAGCACGCCGATGCCCTTGGCGGCCAGCTCGCGGATGATCCGCTGGATGTCGGCCACCGACAGCGGATCGACCCCGGCGAACGGCTCATCGAGCAGCAGGAAGCGTGGTTCGGCCGCGAGCGCCCGCGCAATCTCGACGCGGCGCCGTTCGCCGCCCGACAGCGCCATGCCGAGGCTGTCGCGCACGTGGCCGATGCGCAGTTCCTCGATGATCTCCTCGAGGCGCGCCCGGCGCGCGGCGCGGTCCAGGTCGGCGCGGGTCTCGAGTATCGCCATGATGTTGTCGGCGACCGACAGCCGCCGGAACACCGAGGCTTCCTGTGGCAGGTAGCCGATGCCCAGTTGTGCGCGGCGGTGGATCGGCAGGCCCGTGATGTCGCGGTCATCGAGCACGATGCGCCCGGCATCGGCAGGCACGAGGCCAACGATCATGTAGAACGCGGTCGTCTTGCCGGCGCCGTTCGGCCCGAGCAACCCGACGACTTCGCCGCTGCCGACGCGCAGCGACAGATCGGTGACGACCTTGCGGGTCTTGTAGGCCTTCGCAAGGTGCTCGGCGCGCAGTTCCTTCACGGCGCCGCGCCGTCGTCGCGCGGCCGTATCGTGATGCGGACGCGGTCGGTCTGGCCCGGTTGCGTCTCGGCCTGTACGCGCTGTTCGCGGACGTTGTAAACGAGTTCCTGGCCGCTGATCTCGTTGCGGCCATCCGTGAGCCAGGCAGATCTGGACAGCGTCACGGTGCCGGCGGGAACGTCGTACTGGATTCGGCCGGCGCGGCCGCGTGCGAGTTCGCCGCTCGCGCTGCGCTGCTGCTCGAACTCGGCGGGCGCACCGGTGATCGTGGCCCGCGCGATCCGATTGGCGGCGAAATCCACGACGGCCTCGCTCGAGCGCAGCGCGCCGTCGTCCACCGTGATGCGGACGTTGCCGCTGAAGTTCCAGGTCGCGTTCTCGAAGTTCAGGCCGGTGGCGCGCGCGGCGTCGGCGGAGACCCGCGTGTTGCCCTGCGTGATGACGACGTCGCGGAAGTTGACGGTGTTGTTGCGGTAGTCGACATCCGACGAGGCTGCGTCGAGCGACACGGCCTGGTCGCGCGCGCCGTTCGCCGGCTTGGCGGCCTTGGCGGGTGCCGGCGCGGGCGTTGGCGCGGGCGTTGGCTCGGGCGTTGGCGATTGCGCCAGCGCTGCCGGCAGCAGCAGCGCGATGCAGAGCACCGCCGTCAACGACGCGGGCCACATGCTGCGGGCGCGCCCGCCGCGCGGCGGCACCGGAAAAGCCTTAAGGAGTGAAGCGGCCATGGACCTTCGATTCTAGTTGCACCCGGCCCGCCTTCAAATCCGCCGCAAAGCCACGCGCCTCGAGCGCGCGCGCGCCCATCGTCAGCGTGACATCCGTGTCGCTGCGCGCAAGCTGCCGGTCGAAGTCGTAACTGAGGCGTTCGCTGCGGATCGACATCGGTGCATCGTCGGCTGCGGCGCGACCTTGCACCCGCACGTCGCCGGAGAGCTCGATGGCCTTGCCGTCGGCGGGCATCTGGCCGTTGCGGGCATCGACAGCCCAGTTGCCGCCGTCCGCAGCAGCGAGCCGCAGTTCGACTTGCTGCAACAGCACATTGCGGCTGGCCGGATCCTGCGCAATGACGGCGGCGCGTACCCGATAGCGCGGGTTGCCGTCCGGACCGGTCTCGACGATCTCGGCGCCGAGCGCTTCGAACCCGGGATCGCCGCGCGCGGCATCGGCGAGCGCGCCGTTGTCCGCGTCGCCGCCGCGCGCGCAGGCGGCGAGCAGCAGCAGCGGGGCGAGCAGCGCCAGGCGTCGCAGCTGCGCAGCGGCCGTCAAACCAGCTGCTCCGCGATCAACCAGTCGCAGACCTCGCGCACCGCGCCGCGACCGCCTTCGCTGCGCGTGATGTAGCGTGCGGCATCCTGCGCATCGAGGTGTGCGTCGGCGACCGCGAAGCCGAAGCCGACACGCTTGAGCAACGCGGCGTCTGGCGTGTCGTCGCCAACGGCGCCACAGTCAGCCGGCGCGCAGCCGAGCTGGATGCGCAACGCCTCGAAGCAGGCGAGTTTGTCGTCGACGCCCTGGAACATATGGCGGATGCCGAGTTCGCGACAGCGCCGCTGCACCGCGGCGGAGCGGCGCCCCGAGATCACGGCGATCGTGACGCCACGGCCCAGCAGCTGCTTGATGCCATGGCCATCGCGGACGTGGAAGGCCTTGAGCGCTTCGCCGCGCGGCCCGTAGAACAGCCGGCCGTCGGTCAGCACGCCATCGACGTCGAGGATCAGCAGCCGCAGGCGGCGACGGCGCGCCACGTTACATGACCCCCGCGCGCAGCAGGTCGTGCACGTTCAGCGCGCCGACCAGCCGGCCGTCCGCATCGGCCACGGGCAAGGCGGTGATCCGGTGGGTTTCCATCAATCGCACCGCCTCTGCGGCCAGTTCCCGTGGGCCAATGCTCTTGCACGGGAATGTCATGACGTCTCGCATGCTGGCGCGGTGCACGTCGACGCGCTGGTCGAGCGCGCGCCGCAGGTCACCGTCGGTGAACACGCCCGCGACCCGGCCGGCGGTGTCGACGACCACGGTCATGCCCAGGCCCTTGCGCGACATCTCGAGCAGCCCGGTGGCGAGCGGCGTGTCGGGCGTCACCTGCGGCACGGCCTCGCCCTGGCGCATGACGTCGCTGACATGCAGCAGCAGCTTGCGACCCAGCGTGCCGCCCGGGTGCGAGCGCGCGTAGTCGTCGCGCGTGAAACCGCGCGCTTCGAGCAGCGCCACGGCGAGCGCATCGCCCATCGCAAGGGTTGCGGTGGTGCTGGCGGTCGGCGCGAGGTTCAGCGGGCAGGCTTCCTCGGCGACGCCGACATCGACGTGCACGGCGGCGGCGCGCGCCAGCGTCGAATTCGCGTTGCCGGTCAGCGCGATCAGCGGCACGCCGAGCCGCGCGACGAACGGCAGCAGTGTCAGGATCTCGGGGGTTTCGCCGGAATTCGACAGCGCGATCAGCACGTCGTTGCGCGTGATCATGCCCATGTCGCCATGGCTGGCCTCGGCCGGATGCAGGAAGAACGCCGGCGTGCCGGTGCTCGCGAGCGTCGCGGCGATCTTGTTGCCGATATGGCCGGACTTGCCCATGCCGCAGACCACGACGCGACCGCGGCAGTCGAGGCACAGCCTGCAGGCGGCGGCGAACGCAGCGCCGACGCGCGGCTCGAGTGCCGCGAGGCCGCGCAGTTCGATGCCAAGGGCGCGCCGGCCCGCGGCGATCAGGTCGGCGTCGTTCAGGGCCACAACGGCCTGGGCGGGTGTCGGGTTCATGCGGGGCAGCGTCGGCGGGATACCGATGGCATCATACCGCCCCCGGGCGGCGCCGTGGCGGTGCCCGGCCGCAACGCCCGTTCATCGCCACCCGCCAGAGAGAGCCTGAATGCATCCCGACAAGGTCGCCGAGCTGATCCGAGCCGCCATGCCCGAAGCGCAGGTGCGCGTCGAGTCCGATGACCAGACGCATTTCGCGGCGCTGGTCGTCGCGGCGGAGTTCGCCGGCAAGCGCAGCATCGCGCGGCACCAGATGGTGTATCGGGCGCTCGGTGAGCTGGTCGGGCGCGAGATCCACGCGCTGTCGATCGAAGCCCTGACGCCGGACGAATACGCGAGCGTGCCGCGCCATGGATAAGCTGCAGATCCAGGGCGGCATCCCGCTCGAGGGCGAGGTCAAGATCTCCGGCGCGAAGAACGCGACGCTGCCGATCATCGCCGCGACCCTGCTCGCGGACGGGCCGATGTCGATCGGCAACGTGCCGCACCTGCAGGACGTCACGACGATGATCGAGCTGCTCGGGCGCATGGGCGTGTCGGTCACCGTCGACGAGCGCATGCGCATCGAGGTCGATGCGACCACATTGCGCGAGCCGTTTGCCCCCTATGAGCTGGTCAAGACGATGCGCGCGTCCATCCTCGTGCTCGGCCCGCTGGTCGCGCGCTTCGGCAAGGCCGATGTCTCGCTGCCGGGCGGCTGCGCGATCGGCGCGCGTCCGGTCAACATCCATGTGGCCGGCCTGCAGGCCATGGGCGCCGACATCCACATCGAGAACGGCTACATCCGCGCCCGCGCGGGACGCCTCAAGGGCGCGCGGCTCGTGCTCGACACCGTGACGGTCACGGGCACCGAGAACCTGATGATGGCGGCCGCACTCGCCGAAGGCGAGACGGTGCTCGACAACGCGGCGCGCGAGCCCGAGGTCGTCGACCTGGCCGACTGCCTGATCAAGATGGGCGCGAAGATCAAGGGCGCCGGCACCGACAGGATCGTCATCGAGGGCGTCGAGAAGCTGCACGGCACGCACTACGACGTGCTGCCCGACCGCATCGAGAGCGGCACCTATCTCGTCGCCGGCGCGATCACGAGCGGCCATGTGCGCCTGCGCAACACCCGCCCGGAGCACCTCGAGGCGGTCACGGCCAAGCTGCAGGAAGCCGGCGCCAGCGTCGTCGTCGGCGATACCTGGATCGAGCTCGACATGCGCGGCCGGCGGCCGAAGTCGGTCGACGTGCGGACCGCGCCGTATCCGGCTTTCCCGACCGACATGCAGGCGCAGTTCGCGGCGCTGAACACGATCGCGGATGGCGTCGGCACGATCATCGAGACGATCTTCGAGAACCGCTTCATGCACATGCTCGAGATGCGGCGCATGGGCGCGGAGATCCGCCTCGAGGGCAATACGGCCATCATCAAGGGCGTGCCGAAGCTGCAGGCCGCGCCGGTCATGGCCACTGACCTGCGCGCCTCGGCGTCGCTGGTGCTGGCCGGTCTCGTCGCCGAAGGGCGCACCGAGATCGAGCGCATCTACCACATCGACCGCGGCTACGAATCGATCGAGGAAAAGCTGTCGGGACTCGGCGCGCAGATCCGCCGCGTGCCGAACTAGGCAGCGCCCGCACGTCCTGGTTGCGGCCGACGCTAGCGCTGCGCGCGCGGCCGCTCGGTCACTTCGATCGGGATCTCGGCGACCTGCTGGCCGCGCTGCACGCGCAGCTGCACGGTCTTGCCCGGCGCCAGTCGCGCAATCCGCGTCAGCGCTTCCTGCGCGGTGCGCACCTCCGTGCCGTCGACCGCCAGCACCAGATCGCCCGGTTGCAGGCCCGCCGCGAGCGCCGGACTGTTCACATAGAGATTCGTGACGACCACGCCGCCGCGCGCGAGGCCGAGCCGGCGCGCCTGGTCATCGGCGATGTCCTCCGGCGCGATGCCGATCCAGCCGCGGATGACCCGGCCTTTCTCGATGATTTCGCGCAGCACGCCGCGCACCAGGTTGACCGGGATCGCAAACCCGATGCCCTCGACGCCCAGGTTCTTGGCGACCACCGCGGTATTGATGCCGATCAGCTGGCCGGTGGTGTCGATCAACGCGCCGCCGGAGTTGCCGACGTTGATCGGCGCATCCGTCTGGATGAAGTTCTCGAATGTAGCCACGCCGAGCTGGCCGCGGCCCGTGGCACTGATGATGCCGCTCGTGACCGTCTGCGACAGCCCGATGGGATTGCCGATCGCCAGCACCATGTCGCCGACCCGCAGCGCGTCGGAACGCCCGAGCGGCATGACGGGCAGCCGGGTCAGGGCGATCCTGAGCACGGCGAGGTCCGTGTCCGGGTCGCGCCCGACGATCGTGGCTTCGGCTTCGCGGCCGTCGGCGAGCTGCACGCGGATCGAATCGGCGTTGGCGATCACGTGATGGTTGGTGACGATATGTCCGCTGCTGTCGACGATGACGCCGGAGCCCAGCGCCCGTTCGACGCGTTGCCGGTAGCGCGGACCGAGGTCGCCGAACAGTTCTTCGAGCGGATTGCGCGGCAGCCGCTCGGTGACCACCCGGGCGGTGTAGATATTGACGACCGCAGGCGCGGCGCGTTCGACTGCGGGCGCGAAGCTGCGCGGCTCGCCGAGCGCCGCGGGTGGCGCGGCGGTGGTCGCCGCCGTTGCCGGCGGCGCGGACGCCGCGCTGGGCGCCACGTTCCCGGGTGCAGCCGCTGCGGTCTGTGCGACGGCGGCCGGTGCAGTGCCATCCGGCCGGCGCGGCAGCAGCTCAGGCCACAGGAACACCGCGACGAAAGCCAGCGCGAGACCGCCGATGATGGAACCGGCCAGGAAGATCAGACTGCTATGTACGCGGGTCATGAATTGGGGTTTGGCAGCACGGCGCTCGTTCCAGCATGTGTATAATGCGCCGCTTCCTGCTAATTGCGACAGCGACCCGGCGCACGCCCGGTCGCGGGCACGCATGGACGCGGGCGCGCAGGTCCTTTGGAGACACAGATGACTGAATACGCTGATGCGGCCCCGGGCGAAGTCGACGTCAGTCGGCGCAAGTTCCTGGTGGCGGCGACTGCCGCCACGGGTGGCGTGGGTTTCTTGCTCGCGGCGACCCCGTTCGTCAAATCGTGGCAACCGTCGGAACGCGCGCGGGCGATGGGCGCCCCCTACGAACTCGATGTCTCCAAGCTCGAACCCGGGCAGATGACGACCATCACCTGGCGCAAGCTGCCGATCTATGTCGTGCGGCGCACGCCGGAGATGGTGGCAAAGCTGCCGTCGGTCGACGCGGTCCTCAAGGATCCCGGCTCCTCTGAATCCGACCAGCCCGACTACGCGAAGAACGTGGCGCGAGCCCTGAATCCGGAGTTCCTCGTCGTGATCGCGACCTGCACCCACCTCGGTTGCCTCCCCAAGGAACATTTCATGCCCGGTGACGCCGCCCTCGGCGCCGACTGGCCCGGCGGCTTCTTCTGCCCCTGCCACGGTTCGAAGTTCGACATGGCAGGCCGCGTGTTCAAGGGTGCGCCGGCGTCGGTGAATCTCGTGATCCCGCCGTATTCCTTCAGTGACGACAAGACACTGGTCGTGGGTGTCGACGCCAACAGCGCGCCAGCGACCGCTGACCAGGGAGCTGCGTAATGGCTGCCACTCCAGAGAGCGTGCCGGGACAGAAGTCCGGCGGATTTTGGGCCTGGCTCAACAAGCGGATGCCGATCGACGAGTTCGTCGCCTCGCAGTTGACCGGCTACTACGCGCCGAAGAATTTCAACATCTGGTATTTCTTCGGCTCGCTGGCACTGCTGACATTCGTGCTGCAGATCGTCACGGGCATCTTCCTGACGATGCACTACAAGCCG
>JBIITU010000422.1:0-3019 GCA_044340335.1 Steroidobacteraceae bacterium | reverse complement strand
CTGATCAACAAGTTCTTCGCGAGCTTCGCGAGCCGCGGCAGCGAGAGTGCCAACGACGACGCTGCGGCCGCGTCGCCCTGAAGTCGCCCTGGAGAGGAGTAGCAACATGCAGACCATTTCGATCCCCCGCAACAGCGACCGCGCCGTGCTCGCAATGTTCGCGCTGTGCGCCGCGCTGCTGCTCGCTGCCGCGGCGCCGATGGCGCAGGCTCAGGCCCAGGCGAAGGCGCCGGCCGCAGCGGCACCCGCCCGCAATGTCGACACGAGCGGCCCGAGCCAGCTGATCGAGAGCGCCGCCAACATCATGCTGACCGAGATCTCGGCGCGCCGCGCCGAGTTCCGCAAGGATCCGACGGGCCTGTACAAGCTCGTCGACGACGTCCTGCTGCCGCACTTCGACGTCAATCACGCGGCGCGACTGGTGCTCGGGCGCCACTGGGCCAGCGCGACGCCGCAGCAGCGGCAGCGCTTCGTCGACGCGTTCTACCGCTCGATGCTCAACAACTATGGCGATGCGCTGGTGGACTTCACGGGTGATCGCATCAAGGTGCTGCCCTACAAGGGCGACCCGGCCGCGAAGACGGCGTCCGTGCGCACGACCGTCAAGCGCAGCAACGGCCAGCTCGTGCCGGTCAACTACTCGCTGCGGCTGACCGACAAGGGCTGGAAGGCCTGGGACGTAGTCATCGAGGGCATCAGCTACGTCAAGAGTTTCCGCGAGGACTTCGGTGCCGAGATCGACCAGAAGGGCATCGATGCCGTGATCCAGCGCCTCGAGGCGCAGCGCGTCGCGAAGCAGGCCGCCTGAGCAGCTCGGTGCAGGGCGCAGCGACAGTGCAGCGAGCCGAACCGACGGCCGGCGGGCCGGAGCGGCTGATCGTGCGCGGACCGTTGACTTTCAGTACTGCCGCCGCGGCATGGCGCGCGGGGCAGCGTGCACTCGAGGAGTGCGCCGGCGCCGCAGTCGAGATCGACTGCGCGGGAATCGAGCGCGCCGACAGCGCCGGGCTTGCGGTGCTGGTCGAGTGGCTGGCCTGGGGTCAGCAGCACCAGCGCCAGGTGTTGCTGCGGGCGTTGCCGGCGACGCTGGTCGACATCGCCCGGATCAGCGAACTGGAAGACCTGATTCAGCCGCCGTCGGGCTGAGGCGCGATGTCGCTGTCTGGCTCGTCGTCGAAGTTTTCTTCGAGCGTCTCGTCGAGCGGCATGTCGCCGTCGCGCACCAGGAATTCGCGCCGCTGCAGGTAGGCGCTGCGGACCAGCACATAACGATCGCCCGCCTGCGCGAGCAAAGCATCGGCCTCCAGCAGGCGTGCCCGCTTTTCGACCTGCACGGCGGCCCACAGTGCCAGGCGCGCGCCGTCGTCACTCAGGTACTGGCGCGGCTCGGTGACCTCATCGACCAGCGAGCCGAAGCCGTCACGCACGGTGTAAGGTCCGAGCAGCGGCAACATCACGTAAGGCCCGCTGCGCACACCCCAGCGGCCCAGCGTCTGGCCGAAGTCTTCGTCGTTGCGCGCCAGTCCGGCAGCTGAAGCTGGATCAAGCAGCCCGCCGAGTCCCAGCGTGGTGTTCAGCAACAGCCGCCCGGTGTCGCTCAGCGCGTCCTTGAACTTGCCCTGCAGCAGGTTGTTGGCGAGCACGGTCGGGTAGGCGGCGTTGCTGAAGAAATTCGACACCCCGGTTTCGACCGGATCGGGCGTGATCCGCTTGTAGCCTTTCGCGATTGGCCTGGCGATGCGCCGATCCAGGGTTTCGTTGAAGGCGAACGTCGCGCGATTGGCCCGCTCGAACGGGTCTCGCGGATCCTTCTGGGTGTTGGGGGGCAGACTGGCGCAGCCGCCGAGCGACAGCGCGAGCAGCAGGGTTGCGAAGCTGGTGAACGCGTTCATCCCGGAATGTTATCATTGCGCAGCGAAATCCGGATCGTTGGCTGCGGACTGCTGGCGACGCCGGGGCTGTTCGGCGAGGAACTTGCGGATCTCGTCGAGGCGCGCCTGGAAGCGGGCACGCTGCACGGTCGTCAGGCCCGGTGCCGCCAGGGCCAGTTCGAGCTGCTGCATCGCCATCTGCAGATCGCCACTCGAGATGTGGAACTCGCTCATGTAGAAGTGCGCATCGCCGGTGTCGCCGGCGCTGCTCGCGGCCATGGCAGTCAGGCGGATCTGGGCAGGGGTGGGCGCCACGTTGTTGAACACGTCGAGCAGCAGTTCGTGTGCCTCGCGGCCGCGACCCAGCTGCAGCAGCAGTTCGCCGTAGCGCACCGACAGCGGCACGTTGCGGGGCGCCACGCGAAGCGCGGCGCTCAAGGTTTCGATGGCCTCTTCGGTCCGGCCGGCTGCGAGCAGCGCCTGCCCCAGCGACGACTCGAGCATTGGCAATCCCGGGGTGCGGCCGACGACTTCGAGCAGCGGTCCGACCGCCGCGGCGCTCTGTCCGGCAGCATGCAGCGCCAGCGCCTCGCCGTAGATCTCGGCGGGTGTCAGGGCGCGTTGCTGCCGCAGCGCGGCATAGTAAGGACGCACATCGCTGTCGGGGCGACCGCCCAGCACACGCACGCGCTCGCGCGCAAAGCCATAGCCGAGGGAGTCCAGCGCGCGCCGCGGAGCCAGCTGCGCGGCACGGTCGCGCGATTCCGCGATGCGGTTGCTGGTGACAGGGTGGGTCCGCAGGAACTCGGGGATCCCCATGCCCGCCAGGCCGCTGCGGCGGCTCATGGTCTCGAAGAAATCCGGCATGCCCTGCGGGTCGAAGCCCGCGGCTGCGAGCAGGCCGATGCCGACGCGATCGGCCTCGTACTCGTTGGCGCGCGTGAAATTGATGCGCTGCTGGGCCGCGGTGCCCTGCGCGATCGCGATGCCGGCCTGCACGGCATCACCCGCACCGGTCGCGGCACCGATCAGGATGGCAGCGAGTATCGCAGCCGCGGACGCGAGGCTCTGGCGTCCCTGCGCGCGGATCGAGCGCGCAATGTGCCGCTGCGTCACGTGCGCGACTTCGTGCGCGAGCACGCTCGCGA
>JBIITU010000303.1:0-4363 GCA_044340335.1 Steroidobacteraceae bacterium | reverse complement strand
AGTCCCTGGTTCACGCCGATGAAGCCGCCCGGCAGCGCGAACGCGTTGATGCCCGGATCGCGAACGACGAAAAAGCGGAAGTTCTGGCCGCCGTCCTGTGTCTGGGCCGCCAGCCGCGAGCCCAGGCTCTGGATCCAGTCGCTGATCTCCGGATCTTCGACGATCTGGCCCTGGTCGCGCAGCCCGCGGACGATCATCAGGCCGATCTGGTACTCGTCGTTGAGGGTCAGCGTCGCATCGGCGGGCGTGCCGATATCTGGCAGCTCGTTGGCGGTGTCGCGCGATGGCAATGCCTGCGCGGCTGCCAAGCCGCCCAGCAGGGTCCAGCCGGCCAGCAACAGCATTGCCAGGGCGCGCAGGAACCAGGTCACGTTAACCGCCGTCGCATGATGTTGTGTGTGACTGCGGTGGCGACCACGAGTTCCGGGCGCCTGTCAGAGGATCTCGGAGGCGTGTTCCGCGAGCCGTGAGCGCTCGCCACGGACCAGCGTGATGTGGCCCGAGTGCGGCCAGCCCTGGAAGCGGGTCACGACATAGGTCAGGCCGCAGGTCGTCTCGCTGAGGTAGGGCGTGTCGATCTGCGCGATGTTGCCGAGGCAGACCAGCTTGGTGCCGGGGCCCGCGCGCGTCACGAGCGCCTTCATCTGCTTCGGGGTGAGGTTCTGCGCCTCGTCCAGGATCACGAAGCGGTTCAGGAACGTGCGGCCGCGCATGAAGTTCAGCGAGCGGATCTTGATGCGGTTGCGCAAAAGGTCGTTGGTCGCAGCGCGGCCCCAGCTGCCGCCTTCGCCGCTCTGCGTCAGCACTTCGAGGTTGTCCATCAGGGCGCCCATCCAGGGCTCCATCTTCTCCTCCTCGGTGCCGGGCAGGAAGCCGATGTCTTCGCCGAGCGGGATCGTCACCCGCGTCATGATGATCTCGGCGTAGCGGTTGTTCTCGAGCGTCTGCATCAGACCCGCCGCGAGTGTCAGCAGCGTCTTGCCCGTGCCGGCGGGGCCGAGCACCGAGACGAAGTCGATGTCGGGGTCCATCAGCAGGTTCAGCGCGAAGTTCTGCTCGCGATTGCGGGCATGGATGCCCCAGACGCCATTGCGCTCGCCGCGAAAATCGCGGAGCAGTTCGAGCGTGGCCTTGCCGCCTTCGAGCTTGCGGACGATGGCTTCGATGCCATCGGCGCGCGTTTCGTAGACGAACTGGTTGACGGTCCAGCGGGCAGTGCGTTCGCCACTGACCTCGTAGAACGTGCGCGTGCCTTCCTTCCACGAGCGCATGTTCTTGCCATGCGTGTCCCAGAAGTCGGCGCCGAGCGCCTCGTGCCCGGTATAGAGCACGTCGGCGTCTTCGATGGAGCGGTCGCTGAAGTAGTCTTCCGCGTGCACGCCGACGATCGCTGCCTTGATGCGCAGGTTGATGTCCTTGGACACCAGCACGACGCGCGTGCCGGCGTGCAGCGCCTGCAACGCGAGGCTCTGCGCGAGGATGGCGTTGTCGCTGCCATGGCCGGGCAGCGAATCAGGCAGCACGGATCGCAGCTGCTGCGTCTGGAAGAACAGCCGGCCGCTGCTCGGCCGCTTGCCATGATTGACAGCGGTGTGCCGCGGCAGGGGCAGGCCGCGATCGATCTGCTCCTTGGTCGCGTCCTGCATCAGCTCGTCGAGGAAACGGCTGACCTGGCGTGCATTGCGCGCCGACTCCGACAGGCCCTTCTTCTGCGCGTCGAGTTCCTCGAGCACGATCATCGGCAGGTGGATGTCGTGTTCCTCGAAGCGGAAAATGGCCGTCGGGTCGTGCAGCAGGACGTTCGTGTCGAGCACGAACAGGCGCCGGTTCGGGACGGTGCGCCGCGGCGTCGCGCCGCGCGGCTTGCGGGGCGGGCTGCCCGCGCCGCCACGATCAGAGCGCTTTGGCTGCTTCAAGCACTGCCTCCGCGTGACCGTCGACCTTCACCTTGCGCCACTCCTGCGCCAGCACGCCTTCGGCGTCGACCAGGAAGGTGCTGCGCTCAATGCCGAACACCTTCTTGCCGTACATGTTCTTCTCGCGGATCACGTCGAACAGCGTGCACAGTGATTCGTCTTCGTCGGACAGCAACTCGAAGTCGAGCTGCTCCTTGTCCTTGAACTTCTGGTGCGATCTGCAGCTGTCGCGCGAGATGCCGATCACCGTGGTGCCGGCCTTGCGAAACGCCGCCTGCAGGTCGCGGAAGTTCTGCGCCTCGATGGTGCAGCCGGAGGTCATGTCCTTCGGATAGAAGAACAGCACGAGCTTGCCGCCGCGCGCATCCTTCAGGCGCCATTTCTCTCCGGCAGTGGTCGTCGAAGTGAAGTCGGGCAGTTTCTTGCCGACCGTGACCTTGGCCATCGGTGTGCTCTCCTTGCGGGACGGTTTGCTCGGGGCGTCAGGACTTGACCGGCTCCATGATGGCGTCGAGGTTCAGCGAGTCGCACAGGTCCATGAATTCCTCGCGCAGGTGCGCAAGATGCAGGCGACTCGGGACGTTGACGATCATCTGGACGGAGAACATCTGGGCGCCGGTGTGCGCCGCGGGGTAGGTGCGGGTCGAGACATCGGCGATGTCGATGCCGCGGCTCGAGCAGAAGCCGGACAGGGCCGTGACGATGCCCGTCTGGTCGAGGCAGACGGCGTCGATCGAGTAAGGCAGCTGGTCCGTGCGGGCGCCGCGCGGCTCGGTGCGCTTGAGCGTGATGGTGAGGCCGGTGGCGTCGGACAGCTTCTTGAGCTCGGTTTCGAGCTTGGCGAGCGAATGCCAGTTGCCCGAAACGAGCAGCACCATCGCGAATTCGGCCCCGAGACTCGCCATGCGGCTCTCGCTGATGTTGCCGCTGCAGTCGCTGATGACGCGCGTCAGTTCGTGGACGATGCCGGGACGGTCTGCGCCGATGGCGGAGACGACGATGTGCTGCTTCATGCTGACGGGGGCCCGGTCGTGCGTGGGGGGGAAGTGTAGCGATTGCGGCGGAATCTGGCGACCTCGCCACGGTTGCGCCGGCGCACGCGAGACACGTACCATTGTCGACCCTTTTTACGGGAGATCGCATGTTTTCCGGCAGTCTCGTCGCCATCGTCACGCCCATGACGCGGGATGGTGCGATCGATCTCGCGGCGTGGGATCGCCTGCTCGATTTCCACCTGTCGAATGGTACGTCGGGCATCGTCGTCGGCGGCACGACCGGCGAGTCCGCGACCCTCACCGATGGCGAACTGCGCGAGCTGCTGGTCCGCGCGCGGCGCAGGGTGCAGGGGCGGGTGCCGGTCATTGCGGGTGCCGGCACCAGCAGCACCGCGACGACGATCGAGCGCGCGCGCTGGCTCGGCGAGCTCGGCGCAGATGCGCTGCTGGTCGTCACGCCGGCCTACAACAAGCCCACGCAGGAGGGCCTGTTCCAGCATTTCTCGGCGGTCGCGGCCGCCAGCGCGGTGCCGGTGCTGCTCTACAACGTGCCCGGCCGCACCGCGGTCGACATGCTGCCCCCGACCGTGGCGCGCTTGTCCCAGGTGCCCGGCATCGCGGGCCTGAAGGAAGCGGTGGCGGATGTCGCGCGCATCGCCGAGTTGCGCGCTGCCTGCCGTCCGGGCTTCGAACTGCTGAGTGGCGATGATCCAACCGCTCGCGCTGCGATCGGCGCCGGCGCGGTCGGGGTGATCTCCGTGACGGCGAACGTCGCGCCGCTGCAGATGTCGCAGATGATCGCGGCCGCGCGTGCCGGGGACCTGGCCCGGGCGGCAACCCTCGACAACGCGCTCGCCGGGCTCCATGAAACGCTGTTTCTCGAAGCCAATCCGATCCCGGTCAAATGGCTGCTGGCCAGCATGGGCCTGATCGGCGCCGGCATCCGCCTGCCGCTGACGCCGCTGTCTGCCCGGTTCCACGAGCGCGTCCGGCAGGCCTGGGATCGGGCCCAACGGGAACTCCCGGCCGCCGTCGTTGCCTGAACGCTGGCGCGCGCCTGCTGTCCATCCGCCTGCCGACCGCAAAAGGAAACCTGCCCCTGATGATCGCTTCCCGAACCCTGATCCTGCTGTGCGCCTCGGCACTCGTGCTGTCCGGCTGTGGCCGTCTTTTCAAGACCACCTGCGCGAAGCCCGAGGATTTCGCTGCCGCCGAGGAGCGGCCGCCGCTCAAGATGCCGCCGGGCCGGGATGCGCCGGACACGCGCCAGGCGTTGCCGATTCCGCCGCTCAACGAGCCCGAGAAGCCGCGTTCCGACGCCAATCCCTGCCTCGACACGCCGCCGCGGTACGCCATTCCGCGACCGGTCGCACCTTCTGCCTGAGTCGCCCCGCGGGCGCGGGGCCGGCCTGTTATCATGGCGACGCCAGTATCTGAACGGAGAGGTGGCCG
>JBIITU010000154.1:0-7406 GCA_044340335.1 Steroidobacteraceae bacterium | reverse complement strand
CTGGCGCCCCACGGTGTCGATCTGCCAGCAGGACGACCTCGTCGTCGACCGTCTTGAGCTACTGCATGCCCGGCCGCACCAGAAGCTGGCCGAGCAGATCCGTGACGACATTCGGGAAATCTCGCCTGAGACCAAGGTGCGCCTGCACCTCGTTGATCCCCGCGATCCGTGGGACTTCGAACAGATGTACGGTGCCTTGCGGGAGTTCGTGCGCACCTATTCGTTCGACATCGAGCACGAGCGCTACCTCGCGCACATCACGACCGGCACTCACGTCGCGCAGATCTGCCTGTTCCTGCTGACAGAGGCCCGCACCTTCCCCGGAGCGCTGCTGCAGACCTCGCCGCCGGCCCGCGGCACTTCGGGTGGCGTCGGCAGCTATTCCATCATCGACCTCGATCTGTCGCGCTACGACCAGATCGCGGCTCGCTTCGCGGCGGAGCGCAAGGAAAGCACCACCTTCCTCAAGTCTGGCATCGCGACCCGCAACGCCGCGTTCAATCGCATGATCGACGAACTCGAGCGTGTCGCGATCCGGTCCAAGGCACCCCTGCTGCTCGCCGGACCCACCGGGGCCGGCAAGTCGCTGCTGGCCAACCGGCTCTATGAGCTCAAGAAGGCCCAACACCAGATCCGGGGCGAGTTCGTCGAAGTGAACTGCGCGACACTGCGCGGCGACGCCGCGATGTCGACCCTGTTCGGGCACGTGAAAGGTGCGTTCACCGGGGCGCAGAGCGATCGCGCCGGACTACTGCGCAAGGCGGACGGCGGCATCGTCTTCCTCGACGAGATTGGCGAACTCGGCCTCGATGAGCAGGCCATGCTGCTCAAGGCTATCGAGGAGAAGCGATTCCTGCCGATGGGCGGCGACAAGGAGGTCCAGAGCGACTTTCAGCTCATCGCCGGCACGAACCGCGACCTGCGCGACGCGGTAGGGGCGGGCCGGTTTCGCGAGGACCTGCTGGCGCGCATCAACATATGGACGTTCAAGCTGCCAGGCCTCAGGGACAGGTCAGAAGACATTGAGCCCAACATCGAGTACGAACTGGAACGCTACGCGCGCGTGAACTCGACGACCGTCCGATTCAATGCCGAAGCGCGCAGTCGTTACCTCCGCTTTGCCACCTCAGCCGAGGCCCAATGGCGCGGTAATTTTCGTGAGCTATCCGCCTCCATCACTCGACTCGCGACGCTGGCGGACGGGGGTCGCATCGGTGAGCCCGCCGTCGCCGCTGAGATCGAGAGACTTCGTGCGTCATGGATATCGGATTCCGACGCCGTGACCGCGCCCGCGCTGCCAGCGAACGCTCATCGCGACCTCGATCTGTTCGATCAGATCCAGCTCGCTGGTGTAATCGACATCTGCCGCCGATCCCGGTCGATGGCTGAGGCAGGTCGGACGTTGTTTGCGTCGTCCAGACTGCAGCGTTCCGTGACCAACGACAGCGATAGGCTGCGCAAGTACTTGGCGCGATTCGGGCTCGACTGGGAGACGGCGTCGAGCGGTTGACGAAGGGGAAGTGGAAGGTCCATGCGTGGTTCGAACTCGGTCGCGCCCATCGCGCCGCTGACACTGTCTGACGGCATCGTCGCCGTACGCCCTTGGCAAGCTGGCGATGCTCAAGCGCTCTACGACGCTGCGCGCGAATCCATCGACACGGTAGCACCATGGCTGTCCTGGCTCGACGACCTCTACAGCCGCGACGACGCCGAGCGCTGGGTCATTGAAAGTGAGCAGCACTGGGCGCGGCAGAGCGAATTCCGATTCATGGTGCACGACGCCGGCACCGGCCGGCTGCTGGGCGGTGCGGGCCTGAATCATCTGAACCAGATGCATCGGTTCGCGAATCTCGGCTACTGGGTGCGCACCAGCGCCACGGGTGCCGGCGTGGCCTCACGTGCAGCGCGACTGGTCGCACGGTTTGGCCTGACCACTCTCGGGCTGGGACGGATCGAGATCCTGACCGTCCCAAGCAATCTCGCTAGTCAGCGTGTCGCCTCCAAGGTCGGGGCGACGTTCGAAGGCGAGTTGCGCGATCGGTTGCTGGTGCGCGGCACTCGCTGGGCCGCGCGTCTCTACTCACTGACTCGGGCGGATCTTGAGGGCACTCTGCGCTGAGGACGTGGGCAGCCTCAAGTCGGCGGCTGGGGAAGGACGGCCCGCATGTCATGCGTGGGATTTCACGGGGTGCTGGCGCCCAAACCCTATTGCAGCTCGCCACTGATCGCAGCCATGACCCTCTGTCGTACTCCCGGTGCCCGCAGCGCCGTCCGAATCGCGGCGTCCGGCCAAAGGCCCGACAGCGGAGACTCAGCATGCAACAGCGGCGAGAGGATCGTACCGGCACGCTGATACCGTGATAGCTGCGGCTGCCTGCGCGACTGAAACGCAACCAACGCTTGGGAAACCGTGGACTCGTCGACGCCGACCATTTCATCCGCCAGCGCGGCGGCATCCGCCAGCGCCATGTTGGCCCCCATACCGAGCAGCGGATCGAGCGCATGCGCCGCATCGCCCATCACGACGCAGCGCTTCGTGTGCCAGCGTGGCATCGCGACCATCGCGTAGCGCGAAAACTGCAGGGCTTCGAAGCCGGCCAACGGCTCGAGCAGCTCGCGCGACTCCGCAGACACGGCGATTGCCTGCTCACGCCATCGCCCGAACGGCCGGCGATCGGGCGATTCGTATTCCGCGACCGGCATGTTCTGGAACCATGTGACGCACTCACGTCCGTCTGCGTCCCGGCCACTGGGCAGCCAACCGATCACATCGGGGCCGTTCCGGAAGACCTGCCGAACGCTATCGCGAGCCATCGCAGCGGGCTGAGGAGCCGTCAGCGACAACGCACCCAACGGACACGCTTGGACGGTGTGAGGAAGATTCAGGTGATCGCGAAGCATCGACCTCATGCCATCAGCAACGATGACCAGCGCGAACGTCGCTGGATACTCGCCCGCCTCGGTGTGCAGCATCACGCCGGCCGGCAGTTCCTGCAGTTTCGTGACGCGACAACCGAGCTGCATCGTGACGCCACTAGCCGACGCAGATTCGGCGAGCAACCTGGTCAACGCACCACGCGTGATTCCGAGTCCGTGACTACCCGGGCGATATGCTTCGTAGCTCAGCTCCAGAGTGACGACACCCGAGGTGTGCTGGCGGATTAGCTTTCGAATTCGCGACCCGTGATTCAGCGCCTCGCCAAGCAAGCCGAGGCGTGCCAGCACCGCAAGTCCACAGGGTTGCAGCAACAAGCCGCCACGAGCGTCCGGCAGCAACGATTGGCGCTCCAGCAAAGTGACACCGTGACCCTGGCGCGCGAGCAACGTGGCTGTCGCGAGCCCGGCAACCCCCGCACCGACGACGGCGATGCGCATCGCGGCTCAGACCGATGTCAGGCCGGTAACGGCCGGTACTGACCCCGCGCCCATTCAAGCGCGGCGACCAATGGCGCACACAGCACGAGCAGCGAGCGCACCCAGTCACTGCGTCCATACGCCAGGGCAGCGCATAAAGCCGGCAAGCCGACGAGTCGTACGCGCCCCCGCACGCGTAGCGCAAGTCGGGCAGACGACGGCGAAAGCGTCGTCCGTACGGAACCATTGACCAGACGCCTCACGCCGTCAGGCCCGAGCCGCCGCCCCGGCCAGACAAGTTCGACCTCTCCGACGCGGGTGCCCGATGCGTGCAACAGACGCATCAGCCTGCGCAGATGGCGTGTCGATGCACGATGCGTAGGACTCAACCGGACTAACTCCGGCCTCGGCGCGAGATGCTCGGGCAAGCGCAGATCCCACACCCACCCGATCCGCCGCAGCGCGAGCAAAGTCCACCAACCTGGATCCCACTCGCCTGCATGCAGCCCAAGCCGAGCTGACCCGGGAAAGGCGTGGTGATTGTTGTGCCAGCTCTCGCCCATCGTGAGCAGCGAGGTCCAGCGGATGTTGCGCCCCTGCACAGCTGCACCCTTCACTTCGTGATGCATCGGACCATGGTTGTGCGCGAAGTAGCCGATGAGCCAATGCCCGAAGACGCCCGCAGTCACGCGAGCGCATACGCCAAAGATCACGAAGCTCCAACCACCCCACGCATAGAACGCAACCGCGATAGGCAACTGCTGCCACATCCAGGTGCGTTCCAGGAACTGGTAGAACGGGTCATTCGTGATGCGGGACTCGATACGGACATCTGGTGGCCGCTTGAGATGCAGGTCGCAGTGCAACTGCCACCACGCATCGACCCACGGCCCGCTTCCATGACGCAGGTAGGCATGGCACTCGGGCAGACGCTGCGCATAGTCGCGAAGCTCGTGTTGCCGCAGTAGTCCGATAGGTCCGGCGAGACCGACCTGGACACCGAGGTATACGAGCACACGCTCGAGCCAACGCGGGCATTGGAAGCTGTCGTGGATCAGCTTTCGGTGACTGCCGAGAGAGTGCCCGAACAGCAACACGATGCCGGTCGAGGCGATGAACAGCGCGAAAGCGCCCCATGAGAACGTCAGCGCACCACCGACCACGGCCGCCAGCGCCATCGTGGAGAACCAGAGCGACTTGCCCGGCGCCCAACGCACCTCACCTTCCAGGACAGAGGCCGGATCGACGGCTCGAACCCGGTGTGTTGCAAGACTCGGCAGCAGTGCGCTCATGATCTCTCCCCGTATCAGGACTTCGCGCGACTCCGGGCAAGTTGCCGCGACTCGCGCCGCAGCGGACCGCCGACCGGACAAACTTCCAGCGCAAACCCAGTGAGTGTGTTGACCAGGTTGTCGGGCGTGAGCTTGTAGAACACGAGCTGGCCGCGTCGCTCGCTTTGGACCAGACCCGCCGCCTCGAGCACCGACAGATGTCGCGAAATCGCCGGCGCGCTGATGCCAAATCGCTCGGCGAGCTCCGAGGTCGTCAGCTCCGCCTTCGACAGATAGGCGAGGATCTGCCGGCGCGGACGGGAAGCCAGGGCATCGAAAATCCGGTCGGTCTGCATGGTTAACGTCATTCACTAATTAACGAATGCGTTAATAATAGACCGATCAACAGCCGAATGCAAAGGAATCCGCTAAACCGCAGCTAGGTCGATGGAAACGCAGCCGGATGCGCCTGCTGCGCGAGACTTTGCCGCATGGATGTGGCTTGCTACGCATGACGGCACTCGTTGTTCGCGAATAGCGGACGTCAGCACCCTGGATGTAACGCCCAGCGACGGTCGTGATTCGAACGCCAGCAGCAGGCTACAACCGCGCGAGCCAATAACCCGGCCGCTGTCGATGGTGCGCGACCGCGAGCACGACGACCTGACCGCGCACCTCCCGGTAAATGATCGAGCAGGGAAAGGTTCGGAAGAACGCTCGTCGGATCTCTGGCGCACGGACGCACTTCAGCCGTGCGGGCGCCTCACAGATCCTCGCGATCGTCGCTTCAAAGTCAGCGAGGTATCGCGCGCCAAGCCCCGTTCGCTCGCCTTCGTAGTAACTGACGCGCGCCAGATGCTCGCGCTCGGCGCGAACATGGAAGCGATACGTCACCGCAACAGGGCTCGCGCCTTTCTTGCTACGTCTTCGCCAGACACGAGTACGTCGGCACCCGCATCGATCTCGGCGGATCGCTTCTCCGCTTCATCGAGCCAAAGCGCTTCGATCTCGGCCGGCGAGAGATTGTCGATGCTGTCGAGCAACTCCTGGGCGAGGCGGGCGCGCTGACGCGCGTCCAGCCGAAGTGCTTCGCGTTCGATGGATTCGAAGTCCATGCCTTGCATTGTACTCGACCTCCTCGGTGAATCCGGCAGTCCGAATCGGCGATATCTGGTGGAACTGCCGAGTTACGCAACATTCCGCCCGTAGCTTGAGGTTCAGCGCGGAAATCCGAGAGCGCAACTTCTCCCGAGACTTTTTGAGATTCTTCCCTGTTCTCGAGACAGCATGGGACGGCTTGAAACAGGGGAATTGGCGGAGAGAGAGGGATTCGAACCCTCGAAGGGCTTTTGACCCTTACACCCTTAGCAGGGGTGCGCCTTCGACCACTCGGCCATCTCTCCGGACACAGTCAGGTCGCGGGGGCGCAATGATACGGGCCGGGGCCGGACCCCGTCAAAACGGCCCGGGCGGGCTGCGGCACCGTGCCAGAATCCGGCTCGAACTGGCCGCAGCGACGGGGACACCGGCATGCAACTCGATTCCGATACGCCACGCCCGGCCGACGCGCCGGAGCCAGCGCCCATCCTGGCGATCGCGGCGGCGCAGGGCCTCGTGCTCTACGGACTGCATCTCGCCATCGAGGGCAAGGTCTGGCCGGCCACCCAGCTGGCGCTGCTCGCCCCGCTTTACCTGCTGGTGCTGCTGCTGCCCCTGACGGCACAGCTGCTGATCCGCCACCGCCACGACCGCGCGCTGTGGCTGGGCCTTGCCGTGATGGGCGTGGTCCTTGCGGCGATCGGCGCCTTCCTCGGCGCAGCACTCGTGCCTGGCGCGGCGACCGCCGCGGTCCAGCCGGATCTGATCGCCGCCAGCGCCCTGCCGCTGCTCGTGCTGTGGCTGGTCAGCATCGCCTTCCTGCGCGCGCGCCTCGAAACCGGCCACTGGCGCCCGCCCTACCCGGCACTGTTCGCGGCCGCCTGGCGCAACAAGCTGACGCTGCTCGAGGCCGGCGTGTTTGTCGCGCTGTTCTGGGGTCTGCTGCTGTTGTGGGGCGCGCTGTTCAACACGCTGCAGATCTACTTCTTCCGCGAGTTGTTCGAGACTCCGCTGTTCATCTACCCGGCGACGGCGCTGGCACTCGGCTTCGCGCTACACCTGATCGGCAGCATCGACCGTCTGGTCGACGTGCTGCTGACGCAGGTGCTGAACCTGCTGAAGTGGCTGGCGCCGCTCGCGGGTTTGATCGTCGCGCTGTTTGCTATCGCGCTGCTGCCGCGCCTGCCCGATCTGTTCGCCAACGCGCAGCGGCCGCTCAGCGCGTTCGCGCTGCTGTGGATCGTCGCGCTCACGCTGCTCCTGCTGAACGCGGCGTATCAGGACGGCCGCGCGGAGCGCCCGTGGGGTGCTGCGCTGTCGACCGCGATGCGCATCGTGCCGCCGCTGATGCTCGTGATCGCGCTGACGGCGCTGTATGCGGTCTGGGTGCGCATCGACAGCGTCGGGTTCACGGTCAGTCGCTACTGGGGCCTGGTCACCGCGGCGATGGCGACGACGCATGCGCTCGCCTACGCGTGGGCGGCGCTGCGCGGTGGTCCGTGGATGCAGGGCATCAGCCGCGCGAATCCGCTACTCGCTGCAGTGCTCTGCGCGACCCTGCTGCTGTCGCTGTCGCCGCTGCTGTCGCCGTACCGGCTGTCGGCTGCGAGCCAGGGCCGCATCGCACTGACGACTCAGGATCTGAACCAGCGCGACAGCGCGCTGTCTTATCTGCGCTTCAAC
>JBIITU010000224.1:0-5729 GCA_044340335.1 Steroidobacteraceae bacterium | reverse complement strand
GCTGCTGGCGTTCGTGCTGGCTCGCCTGTGGATCTGGGCGCGCATGCCGCGCCCGGCGCGGCCGACCCGCGTGCCGGCGGCGGCGGATGCGCTTGCCCGCCACTGCAACTTCGCGTTCTACCTGACGGTACTCGCGCTGTGCATCACCGGTCCTCTGTTCGCGTGGTCCGAAGGTCACGGAGTCAGCTGGTACGGCGTCGTGCAGCTGCCCGCGCTGATTGCGCCCAGCTATCGAGTGTCGGTGACACTGGGCTATCTGCACAGCGTGATCGGCTTCTGGATCCTATATCTCGCAGCATTCAGCGTCGTCGTTGCCCTGTGGCAGCTGCTCCGCTACCGGATCTCACCGCTGCGGATGCTGCCGGGATTCGGCTGGGGGCGTTGAGATGAGCGATCCCAACATCTATTCGACCGGCGCGAAGCTGCTGCACGCAGCAGCTTTCAGCGCTCTTCTGGCCCTCGCAGCCTGGACGCCGTACCGCGTGTTCGGTGTCGTGCCGTTTACGACTGGCAAACAGCTGGTGGAGTCGGGTCCCCCGCCGGCGGTCGATCCCTACCTCGACGTTGGCGCTGCTCTCGTGCTGACCGGGCAGACCGAGAAGGACTTCATGTGGTGCCGCTTCTGCCATAGCTTCGAACAGGGTGGCTCGCACGCAGTGGGTCCCAACCTGCATCGCGTGTTCGGCCGCCGTGCCGGCAGCGCGCCCGGGTTCTATTACTCCGAGGCGTTCGTCGAAGCGGGCAAGGGCGGGCTGGTCTGGGATGACGCCAAGATCGACGAACTGATTGCCAACCCCGAGGCCTTCCTCGATGGCCGCCACCGGATGCGCTACGCGCCGGTCGAGGATCCGGTCGCGCGGCAACAGATCGTCGCGGCGCTGAAGGCTGCCACCAAGTAGGCGCGATCAGCCTCGCTCAGCGCTGCTCGAGTCGGGCCAGCGCATCGTCGGGTGCGCGACTCGCAGCGGCGCGCGGTTCGCCGGCAACATACTCGCGCAGGAACGCGACGCTCGCGGCGTTGAACGCCGCGACGTAGCGCGCGGCCTGCGGCGAGCGCGGCAGATCGTCACGGCCCACCGCACCGCCGAGATAGTGATCGGCGCCCTCGAGCGTCAGCAGAAACTTGTTGCCCGGTGCGATCAGGTCGTAGGGTTGACGGCGCCACTGGTAGCCGGTGAGTCCGGGCGCCTGCGCCAGGTCGTCCGTGCCGACCGTGACCAGCGTCGGCAGCGTCAGGCGCGCGAAGTCCGCGGGCCGCAGCAACGGTTCCATGGCCCCCGCGCCACTGAAAATGATGACCGCGCTGACGTTCGCGAGGCGCCGGTCGACGGTTTGCTGCGTGCCGAGATCCAGGTAGGTCGCGCCTCCCAGGGTCTGGGCGACGAGCCCGCCGAAGGAGTGGCCGGTTGCCGCGATCCGCGTCGCGTCGATGCGGCCCTGCAAAGTCGGAACGGCGGCGACGATAGCGTCGAGCCCGGCTACGACCGAGTGCATGTCATCGAGGCGCCAGCCGAACCAGCGCGGCTCCTGCGTCCCGCGCTGTGTGCCAAGGCGCGTTGAGTCACGGTGTGTCGGTGCGATGACGACGAAGCCCGCGCGCGCCCAGGCAGACAGCAGGCTGTCGTAATCCTGCCCGGACGAGTAGGCGCCGTGCGAGAACAGCACGAGCGGCAGACGCCGGCCCTGCTGCGGCGCCCACACGCGCAGCGGCAGGTCGCGCGTGGCGTCGACGCGCAGTGCGATGTCGAAGCTCGCCAGCGCGTCGGCGGTGCGAGTCGTGGTGCAGGCACCCAGCGCGAGCGCAGTCGCTGCGCTGCCAATCAGAAAACGGCGACGCTGCATCTCAGTGTCCTCGGATGGCTAGCTGTGCGGCGGCGTTCCCGGCGAGGCGCCCGAGCGTGATCGCCATGCACAGTCCGGCGCCAGGCAGATAGCCGGTGACGTCCGGCCCGGAAATGCTGCGCGCGGCGCCGCCACCCGCAAACAGATTCGGCAAGGTGGTGCCATCCGGGCGCAACACTTGGGCATGCCGATCGACGACCAGGCCGCCTTGGGTATGGAACAGCGCGCCGGTGACGCGGATCGCGCACAGCGGCATCTCGAGCGCGGCGACGGCGTCGAAACGCCGACCGAAGCGGTCGGGCTGTTGCGACGCCCGCGCGGCTGCCACCTCCGCGAGCTCAGTCGCCAGTGACCCGGCTGGCCACTGGCACAGGCGTTCGAGTTCGGCGACCGAATTGGCCCTACGGATCGCGCCGATTTCCTCGAGTTGCCGCTGCTCGACCGAGTGCGCGCTGCAGGCGACATGCAGTCGCTGATCGAACACGACCCAGGCGAGACCCTGGGGCTGCGCCAGCACCGGGACGCACATGCCTGAGATGTTGGCGTTCTCGTGAGTGAAGCGGCGACCCTCGACGTTGACCAGCACGCCGCCTTCAAGCAGCAGCGGGTGCGGCACGATGACCTGCTGTGGATCCGCGAGCGTGCCAAGACCCTGATAGGCGCTCATGTCGGCTATGGCGGCGCCGAGCTCACGGCCCCACTCGATGCCGTCACCGCGGTTGCCCTCATGGCCGAAGTAGCGCGCGTTGGCAATTTCCGGAATCTCCCGCGCGACCATCGCGTGATTGCCGCCGAAGCCGCAGCAGGCCAGCACGACGGTCGCGGCACCGACTTCCTCGACCGCGCCGCCGGGGCGCGCGACTCGCAGTCCGATCACGCGGCCGTGCTGATCGGCGAACAAGTCGGTCACGCAGGCCTCGGTCATCAGCTGGGCGCCGGCGCGCTCCGCGGCGTTGCCGAGCAGCGCCAGCAACTCCTCGCCGTTGCGGCCGGGCGGAATGTGCAGGCGAGGGTAGGAGTGCCCCAACCCGGTCCACTTGAAGTCGAGCGGCAATGGCACGTTGTGTCGCGCGGTGAGCCAGTCGACCGTTGGCCCTGACTCCTCGGCGACGGCGCGTGCCAGCACGGGATCGGCGCGGCCAGCGGTCTTCGCCATGATGTCGTCGAAGAACTGCTGCGGCGTGTCGGCGATGCCATGGCGTCGATGCTCGGCCGACGCCGCAGCGCACATCGCCCCCAGCGACATCGAGGTGCTGCCCCAGGGGCGCTTGTCGCGTTCGAGAATCAGCACTTCGGCACCGGCGTCGCGCGCTGCCAGCGCCGCGGTGAAGCCGCAGGCGCCCGCGCCGACGACAACGACGGGCACGGTGAAGTCAAATGTGCGGTTGGGATCGATGATGATGCTCATGGTGCGAACTGTAGCAGCGGTCGGGCTTGCGGTTGTGGCGCAGCGCGCTCCATAGTTCGCAGCAGAAGATTTCTTGACCTAGCGGGTAGTGACCATGCAGCAAGCCATCCAGTTGATGCCGGGCGCCGTCGACGGCGCCATCGCCGAGCTCGAGCGGATCCTCGGCCGGGAATATGTGATCACGGACAGGGCAGAGCGCGAGTTCTACTCTACTGACGTCTACCGCAGCGGCGAATTGCCGGCCGCCGTGATTCGGCCGGGCAGCACGGAAGAGCTGTCGCGAGCGTTGCAGGCGATCGCGCCGGCGCGGCTGCCAATCGTGCCGCGGGGCGGCGGCATGTCCTACACCGACGGTTACCTGCCGAAACACGCCAATGCGATCATGGTCGACATGCTGCGCATGCAGCGCGTGCTCGCCGTCAACCCGGACGACTGCTGGGTGACCGTCGAATGCGGTTCGACCTGGAAGGCGCTGTACGACAACCTGGCGCCGCGCGGCGTGCGCACGCCGTACTGGGGGCCGCTGTCGGGCCTGCGCTCGAGCATCGGCGGCGCGCTGTCGCAGGGCAGCATCTTCCTCGGCTCCGGCCGCTACGGCGCTGCGGCGGAGAGTGTCATCGGTCTGGACGTCGTGCTGGTCGACGGCACGGTGCTGCACCTTGGCAGCCACGCGAACCAGCATGGTGATCCGTTCTTCCGTCAGTTCGGTCCCGACCTGATGGGCATGTTCCTGTCCGACTGCGGCGCGCTCGGCATCAAGACCGCAGCCACGTTCAGGCTCGTGCGTCCCCAACCGGAATCGCGTTTCCTGTCGTTCTCGTTCGACACGCACACGGCCCTGTTCGCGGCGATGGCCGAGGTCGCGCGTGCCGATGTCGTTGCCGAGCAGTTCGGCTTTGATCCGGGCTTGCAGGCGGTGCGCATGAAGCGCGTCAGCCTGGCCGAGGATGTCAAGGTCGGTCTCAAGGTCATGACGGGAGCCGGCGGCCTGATGAAGGGCCTGAAGGAAGGCGCGAAGATGGCGCTGGCCGGCCGCAACTTCCTGCAGGAAGGCACGTTCTCGGTGCATCTGTCCGTCGATGGCCGCGACGCCGCGGATGCGGAGTCCAAGGCCGCGGTCGTGCGCAGCATCATGTCGCGGGCCGGGCGCGAAGTGGAAAACACCGTGCCCAAGGTCATGCGCGCGAATCCGTTTGCGGAACTCAACAGCATGCTGGGACCCAACGGCGAGCGCTGGGTGCCGGTGCACGGCACGGTGCCGTTTTCCAAGGCCACGCAGATGTACGAGCAGTGCGAGGCGGTGTTCGCGCGCCATCGCGAAGCGCTCGAGCGTTACGACATCGACCATGGGTACCTGTGCTGCACCGTCGGTGGTGCGGGCACGCTGCTCGAACCTGTCATGTACTGGCCCGATGCGCGCAACGTGTTCCACGAGCGCGTTCTCGATCGCGACTACCTCGCCAAGCTGCCGACCTATCCTGCCAATCCCGACGCCGCGGCGGCCGTCGCCCGCCTGCGTGGTGACCTCGCCGAGTGCTTCATGAAGGCTGGCGCCGTCAGCTTCCAGCTCGGCAAGTTCTACCTGTACCAGGAAGGGCTGGAGCCGACCTCGGCGAAGTTACTGAAGCAGCTCAAGGCGATGTTCGATCCCGACGGGCGCATGAACCCGGGAGCATTGGGCCTCCGCGGATGACGGACGCCAGCGTCGGGCCGCTCAAGCGCGTCACGCTGTGGGTGCGCGACATCGAGGCCTCCCTGGCTCTGTACCGCGACGCGCTCGGCCTCAGCGTGCTCGAGGACAAGCGGCTGGCGGGTCCACAGATCGCCCGCATGGTTGGCCTCGACCAGGCAGAGCTGCGCATCGTGCATCTGGGTCCCGCAGGGTCGACGCAGGGTTGGGTCGGGCTGTATGCGATCGAGAACACAGCGCCCCGGGCCATGGCGGCATTGCCGCAGGCGGATGGTTTTCCCCGCTACGGCCAGGCGACGCTCGTGTTCACGACGGGCAAGCTCGCGGCGATCGTGCCGCGCTTGCGCACGCTCGCGACTGTCCGTTTCATCACGGAACCCACCGAGTACATCAAGACCACGCCTGGCGACGCGACGCCTCCCGGCAAGTACTCCGAGGTCATTTTCTTCGACCCTGACGGCGTACCCGTCAGCCTGATGGGCTACGAGCCGCTTTAGGCTGCGATATCGGGCCGACCCCGCTCACGCGCTACCCAGCATCGGTTTGGCCACGCCGAGGAATGCGATCGCGGCGACCAGCAACCACAGCATGACCGCGTAGGGCTGCGCGCGCCGGTGCGCGGCGGCGATCCGCGAGTTGGCCGCTGCGGCTGCGTCGCCTTGGGTGGCTTGGCGCAGCGCGGCGAATCCCGCCGCCCAGTCC
The DNA here is from genome assembly GCA_044340335.1 of Steroidobacteraceae bacterium. Lineage (GTDB taxonomy): Bacteria > Pseudomonadota > Gammaproteobacteria > Steroidobacterales > Steroidobacteraceae > UBA964. The sequence continues at coordinate 87 of JBIITU010000224.1, read as the reverse complement.
CGCAGCACGCCACGCAACAGCAACCCCAGCGTGACGACACCCGCGAACAGCAGCAGTTTGGCGGCCAGCCACGGCGCGAGGATTGGC
>JBIITU010000006.1:0-26360 GCA_044340335.1 Steroidobacteraceae bacterium | reverse complement strand
AACAACAAACACTAAATACCTAAACAACAAACAAACCATCTAATATAACCCCCAGGACTTCATGTCGGCGTAGAAATCCGCGAGATAGGGATTGGCGTCGTTGGGTTCGAGGAACGGGCTGAGGTCGTACTTCTCGCACAGGAAGCTCGCGAGCTCGGTCTTGCCCGCGCCGATGTTGCCGGCGATCGCGATGTAGCCGGAGGTCGTCACAGCTCGCCCGCCAGCGCGCGTTCGATGTAGTCGCGTCGTACTTTTGTGCGCGGCACGCGCCGCTCGAACCACTCGTGCACGGGCCGGTCGAGTGCGACGCCGTGCATGTAGTTGTAGATCGCCTTGTCGAGGCCGCGTCCGAGTTCGGCGTGGTCGACGCCGGTCGGATCCACGAAGCCGATGTCGTTGCGCGCGAAGCGGCCGGGCGGCGGGGGCACCAGCGTCACGCCGTACGCCGCCGGATCGAGACCGACCGGTGAATGCACGGTGCAGGCGAAGCGATGGAAATAGCCTGACTGGATGCAGCCCTGCTCGAACAGCTGGCGCACGTACTCCAGCGAGTCGACGGTTTCCTGCACGGTCTGGGTCGGGAAGCCGTACATCAGGTATGCATGCACGAGGATGCCGGCATCGCTGAACGCGCGCGTCACGCGCGCCACCTGCGCCACGGACACGCCCTTTTTCATCAGGGTCAGCAGCCGATCCGATGCGACCTCGAGGCCGCCCGAGACCGCGATGCAACCGCTTTGGGCCAGCAGTTCGCACACGCTTGGCGTGAACGATTTCTCGAAGCGGATGTTGCCCCACCAGCTGATGGTGGTGCCGCGCCGCAGCAGTTCCGTTGCCAGGGCCTTCAGCGACTTCGGTGGCGCAGCCTCGTCGACGAAGTGGAAACCCGTGTGGCCGGTCTCCCGGACGATGGCCTCGACGCGATCCACGAGCACGGCCGCCGAGGCCGTTTCGTAGCGCGAGATGTAATCGAGACTGACGTCGCAGAACGAGCACTTTTTCCAGTAGCAGCCGTGCGCGACCGTCAGCTTGTTCCAGCGGCCGTCCGACCACAGGCGGTGCATCGGATTGAGCAGATCGAGCAGCGACAGGTAGCGCTCGAGCGGCAGGCCGTCCCAGGTCGGCGTGCCGACCTCGGCGAAAGGTACGTCGGGCTCGCGGTGATCGGCGTAGCGCACGGCGTCGTGGCCATCGCGGACGAAGCAGCGCACCAGCGCGTCGCGCTCGCGCTGACCTGCCACGTGCTGCAGGATCGCCAGCACCGGCAGTTCGCCATCGTCGAGCGTCACGTAGTCGAAAAAGTCGAACACGCCGGGTTCGCTGAGTTCGCGCAACTCCGTGTTGACCCAGCCGCCGCCGAGGCAGGTCACGATGCGCCGATCCTGCGCCTTGATCGCCTGCGCGATGCGGAACGCGCCATAGACGGCACCCGGAAACGGCACGGAAATCAGCACGACGTCGGGCTGGTGTTGCTGCAGGGCCGCGCGGGTCAGGGTGGCGAGCGTGGCGTCGACGAAATTCGGTGGTGCCGCGAGGGCGGCGGCGAGTGGCGCGAAGCTCGGTTGCGACTGCGCCAGCGACTCGGCGTAGCGCACGAACTCGAACCGCGGATCAACCCCATCGCGAATGACGTCGGCGAGGTCGTTGAGGTACAAGGTGGCGATGTGCCGCGCGCGGTCGTCGCTGCCGAGCGCGCCGAAGGCCCAGGCGAGCGGATCGCCGCCGCCGCCTTCCGGCGCGGCATAGTTCTCGAGTGCACTGAAGCGCGGCCCTTCGGGCAGGAAGCTGCGGCTCGCGATGCGATGCGCGAGTGTGCGGTCCTGCCCCTGCAGATAGCGGATCGTCGGGTCGATCGTCGCGGCGTAACGCGAGTACTCGGCGGTGAAGTGTTGCAGCGCGGGCGAGCGCTTGCGGGCGGGAACCTTGCGCGCGGCCTCGTGCAGCGCGGCAAGGCCCTGTGCCGACAGCAACTCGAGCACGAGCCCGAGCGCCAGATCCACCTGCGCAGCCGCCACGCCGCGCGAGCGCAGGAAGCCCGTCAGGTAGGCCGTGGAAGGGTACGGCGTGTTGAGCTGCGTCATCGGCGCGATGACGGCGAGCACTTTCAGCGCGAGGTCTGGCATCTCGCGCTAGGGTACCAGCAAGCTCAGGTCGACTGCGCCGTTACGGCCTCCCGGAACGGGCGCAGCCCCGAGTAGAGCAGTGCGGCACCACTGAGCGCACCGACCGTGCCGACGATGGCGAGCGAGTCACCCACCCGCAGGTCACTGCCGAACAGGTAGTCGGTCAGCAGCGCCGTCAACAGCGGACCGGCGCCGAGCGCCAGCAAGTTCATGCTGAGCAGGAACAGCGCCGAGACCTGGGCGCGCAGCGTTGGCGGCGTCATGAGCTGCAACGCCGTCACGGCCGCTCCGAACGCAAACGCCGAGAAGAACAGGAACGGCGCATACAGTGCGACCGCGAGCATCGGATCGGTGACCAGCGGCGCGGCCAGCGCGAACGGCGCGAGGCCGACGCCGCTGACCACGCCGACGCGCAGTGCAGAGTCTTGCCAGCCCGCGCGGCGCCAGCGGTCCGTGAGGACGCCGCCGAGGATGATGCCGATCGAGCCGAACACGAGCATCACCGAGCCCAGCCAGAACGCGGCGCGCGGTGCATCCCAGTCGAAGCTGCGCATCAGGTGAGTCGGTGCCCAGGCGAGGGTGGCGTTAAAGGTGATGCCCAGCAGCGTGAAGCCGAAGATGTGGCTGGCGTACGCGCGCGCGCGGCTGCGCAGCTGCTGCACGAGGTCGGCAACGCTCGGATGCGTCGTGACGGGCTTGCCCTGGCGCGCGGGTTCACGCAGCGACAGCACCCACAGCGCAATCAGCAATCCCGGCAGGCCCGTGACGAAGAACACCACCTGCCACGGATAGACACTGCCGAGCAGCGGAATCTCGATGCGGGTTGCGTCGCTGACCAGCGCCGCGACGGTGCCGCCGCCGATCAGCGCCAGCCCGGCGCCGCCGTAGATCGCGGCCGAATAGACACCGATTGCGCGGCCGAGCTGCCCGGGCCGGAACGAATCGGCAATGATCGAGTATGCGGCGGGTGACAGCGCGGCCTCGCCGACGCCGACACCGACCCGAGCCGCGAACATCTCCCAGAACGAGCGCGCGAGGCCGCACATGGCGTTCATGATGCTCCAGAACGCGACGCCAATGCCGATGATCAGGCGTCGGTCGCGGCGGTCCGCGAGGCGTGCGATCGGGATGCCAAGCAGCGAGTAGAAGATCGCGAACGCGAAGCCGTGCAGCAGGCTCATCTGCGTGTCGCTGATGCCGAGGTCGCGCCGGATCGGCTCGACCAGCAGCGACAGGATCACCCGGTCGATGAAGGCGAGCGTGTACGCAACCAGCAGCACGATGATCGTGTACCAGGCGTAGCGCGGGGTGGGCCAACTCGAACCGGAGTCATCGTTCATCTGGACGTTCTAGCAGCCTCTGTGGCCGCGACTCAAGCCGCGAGCGTGCATTCACGGATGTGAATTTGACAGCCGTCGCTGCGATTTGGCGAGATGCGCCTGAACTCGACAGTGGGAGAACGCTGATGGCAAGTCCTGCGGCCGTGCGCGAATGGCACGAAGAGACGGATGTCCTGATCGCCGGTTACGGCGTGGCGGGCTGCGCAGCGGCCATCGAGGCGCATGATCGCGATGGCGGTGCAGACATCCTGATCGTCGAGAAGATGGCTGAGGAACATGCCGGCGGCAACGGTCGCGTATCGGGACAGTCGTTGCTGATCTCGCACGATGCCGATGCGCTGTACGCATACCAGCGCGCCATGAGCGCCGCCAATCCCGTGCCCGACGAGATGCTGCGCGAGTGGGCGCGGCAGATGTCGCAGCTCGAACCCTACATCCTCGAACGCGCGGCCGAGGCTGGCACGCACTACGTGCGCGGCAGCGGCTGGAGCGAGGGCGATGCCGTCTATGAGTTCCCCGAGTTCGGCGCCGAGAACGCGGTGGCGTACAACGCGATCATCAAGCCGATTCCGAGCGGTGTCTGGATCACGATGAAGCGTTGCGTCGAACGACGCCGCGTGCGGCGCCAGTTCGCCGCGCCGGTCGTCGACCTGGTGCAGGATCCGGACAGCCTCGAGGTGTTGGGCGCGATCGTCGAGACCGGCGGCGAACGCCGCGCGATCCGCGCGCGCCGCGGCGTCGTGCTCGCGGTCGGCGGGTACGAGAACAGCCTGACGATGCAGCGCGACTACTACGGCTTCTCGCAGGCAACGCCGTTCGGCACGCCGGCCAACACCGGCGATGGTGTGCGCATGCTGCAGCGCGCCGGCGCGGACCTGTGGCACATGCGCAATTTCGGGCAGTCCGGCGGCGTCTGGCCGGCGATTCGCGCGCCGGGGTACCCGAGCGGCTTCATGCGCCGGCACCTGTGGCAGACCTTCAGCTGGTTCGATGTCGCGGCCGATGATCGTCGCTTCTACGACGAGGGTGCGAATCTCTACTACACGCACTACAAGGAAAAGAAGCATGGACACTGGGTCGACACGCCGCTCGCGCGCGCGCTGCCCGTGCACATGGTGTTCGACGAAACCACGCGACAGCACAACTGCCTGATCACGCATGCGATGGGCTGGAACACGGTGGTGCTCGACTACGAGTGGTCGGACGACAACAGCGCCGAGATCGAGCGCGGCTGGGTGCTGCGCGCCGACAGCATCGAGGAACTGGCGGTGAAGATGGGACGTGATCCGGCGGCGATGCGTGCGACCTTCGACCGCTACAACGAGGCCTGTGCACGGGGTGTCGATACCGAGTTCGGCCGGCCGGCGTGGTCGCTGCAGCCGCTCGCGACGCCACCGTACTACGCGGTGGCGATCGAACCGGGCATCGTCTGCACCAGCGGTGGCGCGCGGCGCAACATCGAGTCGGAGGTGCTGGGCCACGATGGGCGCGCGATCCCGGGTCTCTACGAGGCCGGTGAACTCGGCTCGATGATTTCAGACCTGTATCAGAACGGCTCGTACCTGACCGAGGCGATGATCTCGGGCCGCGCTGCCGGGCGCAATGCGGTGCTGCGTCAGGCGACCGAGCGCGCGCTGAAGTAGTCGTCGAGGCAGCGGCGCAGTTCGCCGCCGAGCGACGCCGCAGCGGCGCGGATCCGTTCCGACGGGCCGCCGACGCAGATCACGGCGTCGCGGCCGTCCTCGTGGCGCGGCACGGAGCAGGCCACCGCACCGACGCCCGGCAGGATGTCATAGGCCACGGCGTAGCCGTCGCGTCGCGCCCGTTCGACCGCCAGCAGCGTCGACTCGACTTCGATCGGCGGCGGCTGACTCCGCAGCGAGCGGTCGCGGTTCATGCGCCGCACCAGCGCGCGCACCTCGTCATCGCTGCGCGTGGCCAGGAAGGCGTGGCCGACCGCTGACGCGGCCATCGGGACGCGCCTGCCGGGATCGACCCGCAGGCTGATCGGCTGCGCGCCGGGAACGATGTGCGTGACCTGCATGTCGACGTCGTTGGGCGTGGAGAGAAACACGGTCTCGCAGGTGCGCTCGGCGAGCGCATGCATCGCGTCGAAGACGGCATCCGAGCCGCCCGTGCCTTCGCGCAGCCATTCTCCGAGCAGCGTGACCCGCAGCGTCGGATGGTAGGTGTGCCGGCGCCGATCGAAGCGCAGGTAGCCCAGCTGCGTCAGCGACTTCAGCAGCATGATGGTGCTCGAAGGCGGATAGCACAGCGCGCGCTCGAGCTGCTTTGCCGTCAGCGGGCGTCGCTCGCGCGTGAAGGCCTCGAGCACTTCGAGGGCCCGTCCGGCGCTCTTGATGACGCCATCGGTCACTGCGGGTCCGTGATGCAGACCGGGCAACTCGCGCTGTCGGTGGCCACGGCCACGGCGGCGCCACGTTCGATCCAGTCCGCAAAGGCCTGGCGGGATTGCGGCGAAGCGGTGGGCTGCCCGCCCGCGCCGTCGTGCAGCGCCGTCAATGTCGCGCGCGCGCCGGCCCGCGCGGCGCAGATCACCGGGATGCCAGCCCGGTCCGCAAGGCTCGGCCAGATCGGCGCCATGCAAGTGCAGCCGAGCACGATGCTGCTGGCACCCTGCGCCGCGCAGTCGCGCATGGCGGCCTCGATGCGTTCGAGCCAGTGCGACTCGCCGCGATGCATGGCACCGATCGTCTCGGCTGGCATCGTCGCGCTTGCCTGCGCGCCGCCGAGATAGCGGATGCCGATGCAGCGGTCGGCGGCTTCGTGCAGCAGCAACTGGCGGCGATACAGCCAGTCGAGCGACGCAGGCCAGACGGTCACGATGGCGAAGCGTTCGCCGTGCGTACGCGCCTCGGCAAGCGCGGCCTCGGCCGAACCGATCACGGGGATGTCGAGGGCACTGCGCATCGCCGCGAGGCCGTACTCGCCGAAGGTGTCGACGAGTACGGCGCGCGTGCCGGCGTCGCGCAGGCGCAGCGCCGCATCGACGAGTCCGGTCTCGGTCATCAGCGCATCGAGCGGCGTGTAGGGAAAGCCGCCGATTCGCGTGTTCTCGAGTCGCCATGCGACGCCCGGCGCGGTGATCTCGCGCAAGTGCGGCGGCAGCGGCGCGCTGCCAAGGACAAGTACATGACTCATCGGCGGTCTCCTTGCGAGCCAGGCGGCGTGCCCGCCGGTGCACCGAGGCCGAGTGCGCCTGGGTTGCTGCGGGATGCCGGATCCAGTGTCTGCAGCAGGCCCTCGAACACGCGTTGCTGGGTCGCATCGAGCGTGGCTGCGAAGGGGTAGGTGCGACCCACCTGCAGATGCCCGGCACCCAGGGGTCGCCAGGCGTCGACGATCTGCCGGCGTAATGCTGCGACTGCGGCGCGCGCCTGTGGATTCGCCGCCCGCGGCGTGAGTCGCCGCCGGACTTTCTCCTCGAGCGTGGCGTCGTGCAGCGGGTCCAGCGCATCGGGCCAGAAGAACATCGGCTCGATCAGCAGTGTCGCGCTGCCGACGGACGCGAACAGCGCCGCCGAGGAAATCTGTTCCCGGTCGAGGGTTTCACGCCCATCGCCCAGCACATCGATGTAGGTCGCGTAGGCTGCGGCAGCCTTGCTGGGCGCGAACAGCCCGTGCACCGGGACCCAGCGCTCGCCGTTGGGACCGATGATGCCGTTCAGCGGCGTGAACGGCGCCGCGGTCATCACGGTGGGGATGCTGTTCTCGATTGCGCGCGCGCCCTGCGCGGTTGCGATCTGTGTGACGGCGGCCAGCTGCTCGGCCAGCATCGTGGCCGAACGTGCTTCGCACATCGCGTGCAGCGTGTAGCCGGCGTTGGCCAGATAGCCGCGCCCTGCGAGCGTGACGTTGGCTGCGTCGCGCAGGCCTTGCAGCATCGAGCGTCCGCCGCGCAGCACGCGGGTCAGGTTGCGGAAATCCTCGCCGAGGCTCTGGCGGCGCGACCGCAGGTTCGCGAGCAAGGGATCGAAGCCCACCTGCTGTGCGACCAGCTCCTCGCGCGCGATCGCCGTCATCGCGGCGAGCAGCTGCGGCGCCGACTCGAACGAGAACGACGCGCTGCCGGACGCTGCGGCAAGCGGCTGCACGGCGAGCGCGACTCGCAGCTTGACGCCGAATCGGCCGCAATCGCCGACGAACAGCTGGGTCAGGTCCGGGCCGAAGTGGCGCGCCGCCGGCGCGCCGTCGGCGCTGCAGCGCGCGAGCACACCGGTGCGCAGTCGCTCGCCATCCGCAAGCGCGATCTCGAAGCCGAGCGCCGCGTCACCGGCACAGCCGGCGCGGCCCGAGCCCCAGAACGCCGCGTTCTGCGACAGCGCACCGCCGACGGTGGCGCTGAGCCCGGACAGCGGGCCCCAGAAGTGGGCGCGGTAGCCGCGCTGGCGCAGGCTTTCCCACAGCTGCTGCCAGGTCACGCCCGCCTCGACGATCGCGATGCCGTCGTCGACGTGCGCAAGGTCGATGCGGTCGAGGCCGCGCAGGTCCAGCAGCAGATGCGGCATCGCCCCGTCGCTGATATAGCCGCCGGTGTAGGACATGCCGCCGCCGCGCGGCACGACGACCAGCCGCTCGGCAGCCGCCGCGCGCAGCTCGGCGATCGCTGCCTCGATCGTCTGCGGCGCGGCTACCCGCGCCGGCGTTGCGCCGTGGACGAAGAAATCGTGGTCGAAGGACACTGCCATGGCTTACCTGCGGCGCGATGCGCGCAATTGCGCCGCGCGATTGGCGACGAACTCTCGCAGCATCCGCTCCAGCAGAACGCGTTTGCCTTCCATGCGGCGGGTGGGGCCACCGACGCTGACGATCAACGGCCGCTCCAGAGAATCATCCGGCAGGTGTGCGGCCAGCGCCGCGACTTCCGGGTGGTAGGTGCCGATCGCCCAGCTGAAACCGCGACGCTGTGCTTCCCGTGCGGCAGCCAGGCATTTGGCGAGCGGCGGCAGTCGCGGCATCTGGCGCACCGTCGCGCGCCGATGCATCGCCCGCAGCGTCGAGGCTGGCAGCGTGCCGAGGTAGGTGGTGCCGACCGCAGTACCGAACACCGCGTAACGCTGGCCCACTTCCGGGCACCACGCGATGCCGGTCGGTGCACCGAGCACGAACACGATTTCGATCTCGAGATCGGCCGGCACGGTGAGCGTCACGGTTTCGCCGCTCTGGCTCGCGAGTTCGACCAGCGATTCACGCAGGCCTTCGCCGCCGAGCCAGCTCTGCACGAGCCAGGTGCCCAGCGACGCAAAGCGCGCGGTCGGGAAGTAGGTGGCGGAGCGACGGTCGACCGCGAGCAGATTCAGGTCGACCAGCGTGCGCAGCAGGTCCGCCATGCTCGAGCGCGGCGCGCCGATGCTCGCTGCCAGCGCGGCGCTCGACAGCGGCCGCTGTTCCCTGGCGATGGCGTCGAAGACCTGGAAGGTGCGCACGACGGAACGCGCGTGATCGGTCATGGTGTATGAAATCCGAATATGCGACTGCAGCAGTGACTTGGGCCGGATTTATTGACATCGAGTCTATGCCAATGCGACCGTCTCGTTAAGCAATCAGGACCGAGGCGGGCATGAGCGGCTATATCGATATCGTCTGCAACGTGTACGACCCCGAGGCTGTCCGAAAAGGGCAGACGGGCATCGACAACCACTTCAAGAAGCAGGTGCGGATGGACCGCCGGCTCTGGGGCGGCGTGCCCGTCAGCGAGTACCTGCGCAAGATGGATCGCGCCGGCATCGAGCGCTCGCTGTTGATCGCCGTGCGCGCCGGTGACCTGAACGTCGCTGGCTCCTTCGAGCTTCCCTACGAGCGGGTCTACAAGATCTGCAACAAGTACCCGGACCGGTTCTCCGGGCTCGCAGGCGTCGATCCGTTCCGCGGCATCGCCGGGTTGCGCGAACTGCAGCACGCGGTCAACCAGCTGGGCTTCGTCGGTGCGCACCTGTATCCGCACTGGTTCAGTCTCGCGCCCGACCACGCCAAGTACTACCCGTACTACGCGAAGTGCGCGGAACTCGATATCCCGATCATGATGCAGATCGGGCACAACCTCGTTTACTCGCAGAAGCGACGGCTGCCGTCGGTGGGGCGACCCATCACGCTCGACCAGGTCGCGATCGACTTCCCGGAGCTCAAGCTGCTCGGCATTCATATCGGCGTGCCCTGGACGGACGAAGCGATCTCGATGGCGTGGAAGCACTCGAACATCTATCTCGCCGGCGATGCCTACGCGCCGAAGCACTGGCCGAAGCAGTTCGTCCATTACGCCAACACCTACGGCAGCCACAAGGTGCTGTTCGGCACCGACTGGCCGGTCATCGACCCTGAACGCGCGGTGCAGGAAGTCGCGGCACTCGGCATGCGACCCGAATCGCACCGGATGATGATGCGCGACAACGCGCTCGCGGTATTCACGAAACTGCCGCGGCCGCGCGGCGTCAAGCGCGCAGCGCGCGCTTGAGTATCTTGCCGTTCGGGTTGCGCGGCAGTTCACCGAGGAACTCGAACTCGCGCGGCACTTTGTAGGACGACAGCTGCGGCATCAGGAATTCGACGAGCTGATCGCTCGTCACTTCCTGATGCGGCCGGCGAACGACGAAGCCCTTCAGGCGCTCGCCCCAGCGCGGGTCGGGCACGCCGATGACGGCGCACTCGAGCACAGCCGGGTGCCGGTAGAGCAGCTCTTCGATCTGACGCGGGTAGACGTTGATACCACCCGTGACGACCATGTCCTTCTTGCGGTCGACGATGTAGACGTAGCCTTCTTCATCGCAGCGGGCGAGGTCGCCGGCGCTGAACCAGCCGTCGCGCAGCTCCGGCACGACGCGTCGCCCATCCTGCCAGTAGCCGTTGAACATCAGCGGGCACAGCGTGAACAGTTCGCCGATCTCTCCCGGGGCAACCGCGTTGCCGTCATCGTCCAGCAGCCGGATCTGTATGCACGGGAAGGGCAGGCCGACGCACTGCTGCTTGCGCAATTGATCCTGCGGCCGCAGGTTCGTCGCGAGGCCGATCTCGGTCGACCCGTAGGTTTCATGCAGGATGCCTTCGCCCCAAAGCGCGATGATCTTCTCCTTCATGGCCTGCGGCAGTGCCGCTGCGTTCGAGATCATCGACTTCAGGTTGGTGCGGCGGTTCGCTTCCAGGAGATCGCGCGGCAGCGAGAAAATGGCGTGGAACTGCGTCGGCACCAGGAACACGCCGGTGAACGTGCCGCTGCCCAGCTTGGTGACCACGGCCTCTGGATCGAACTTCGGCAGCAGCTCGCAGGTGCCGCCGGTGAAGATCGGTCCGAGACCGAAGGCCATGCCGGCGCCATGCGCGAGCGGCGCGATCGCGAGGAAGCGGTCGTCGGGGCCGAAGCAGCCGTACTCGATGGCGAACAGGTTGAAGGCCAGCGCGCGCGCGCGATGCGACAGCAGCACGCCTTTCGGGCGACCGGTGGTTCCGGACGTGTAGGGGATGCAGAAGGTGTCCCATTCGCCGGCGTCGCGCTCCGGCGTCAGGGGCTGCGCCGCGGCGAGCCTGGCATCGAAGTCCGCGCCGAACCAGACCACTTCGCCGACAGTCGCAAAGCGCGCCGCCTCGATGGTGGCGCGACAGCTCTCGTGGGCAAACAGCACGCGCGCGCGCGCGTCGTCGCAGATCTCCGCGAGTTCCGTGGCATTGAGGCGGTGGCTCAAGGTGGCGCTTGCAATGCCGACTTCGGAGAGGCCGAGCACGACTTCGAGGTACTCGATGCAGTTCGGACCGACGACAGCCACGTGCTCGCCGAAACGCAATCCCAGCTCGCCGAGCCCCAGCCAGTGCAGGCGCGTCATGCGGTCGCACAGTTCCGAGTAGCTGCGCGTCCGGTCGCCCTCGATCAGCGCGATCTTGTGCGGCGTGCGGCGCTGCGCGCAGCGGACGCCGAGCGGGATCGTCAACGGTTGATACGTGGCTGGGACTGTCAGGGCGATGTCAGACATCGTGTCTCCGCGGGGTGATCAGGCGCGTGCAAGGGAATCGATGGTGTCGAGCAGCGCCCGCGCGACCGCGGCACCGTGCTTCGTGATGCGTTCGCTGGGGCCGCCGACCGACAGCACCAGCGGTCGCAGGGAAATGCCGCGCGGTAGCGGCGCGGCCCAGGCGGCGACGTCCGGAATGACGGCGCCATCCGCGTGCGCATAGCCCGCGCGCCGCGCCGCACGGGCACGCTGCAGCAGCAGGCGCGCTGCCGCGGCATCGCTGCGCACGGCGTTCGGGCCGGCAGCGGTGGCAGTAGCCGCAGCGGACGCCGCGCGAGTGGTGCGTCCGCTGCGGGTCGGGCGGGCGCGAGCACCATCGGGCTGTGCTTCTTCACCAAGGGCGCGGTGCGCGAGCGAGCGGATCGTGGCTTCCGGCAGCGTCGAGCAGTGCGCCCAGCCGATCGCCGAGTTCACCACCGACAGCCGCTGCCCGACTTCGATGACCAGACGGATGCCGCCGGTCTGGCCTGCAACGAACACCACTTCCGCCGACAGGTCGGTGGGTACTGAAATCGACACGGTTTCGCCGGTGCGCCGCTGCAGCGCCCGGGTCGCTTCGATCAGGCGCGGATCGAGCCAGCGACCATCGAGCAGCCAGCTCCCCCAGTGCGCGACGCGGGCCGTAGGGAAGTAGGTGGCTGCACGGCGATCGAGCGACAGCCAGCCGAGATCCGTCAGCGACTTCAGCAGCGTGCCGACTGTCGAACGCGGTGACGCCAGCGCGATGGCGATCTGCTGGCTGGACAGCGGCACGCGCTCACGCTCGAACAGATCGAACAGCTCCGTCAGACGGCGCAAGGTCGTCGCGGCGCTGCTGGTTCGCACGGAATCCGAATATGCGTTTCTTGAGGCGTTGTTCACGGGTTTTCTTGACATTGGACGTGCTCGGAAAGACGCTGTCAACGCTGTTTATCTCATGATGCGGGGGTTTTCGATGCGAGTTCATTCTGTCGCCCGGGCCGTTCGTCGGGCCTTGCTGATCGCCACTTCGGCTGCTGCTGCGCTGCCAGCGTTCGCCCAGCAGCCCGTCGATGACGGTGCGGTCCTCGAGGAGATCACTGTCACCGCGCAGCGCCGCGAAGAAAGCCTGCAGACTGCGCCGGTCGCCATCACGGCGATCGATCCGACGATCCTCGAGCGACGGCAGATCGCCGATACGAAGCAGATCGTCTTCAACGTGCCGAACCTGACGGGCAACAGCAACGTCGGCCAGAGCACGGCGACGACCTTCTTCATGCGCGCGGTCGGCACCACCGAGAACCTCGCGACCGCCGACACGTCGGTGGGCCTGTACGTCGACGACGTCTACATCGCCCGCCAGGCCGTCAACAATTTCAATCTCGCCGACATCGAGCGAATCGAAGTGCTGCGCGGCCCGCAGGGCACGCTGTACGGCCGCAACACCAACGGTGGCGCGATCAAGATCGTGACCAAGAAGCCGGGTCCGGAGAATGAGCTCGCGGCGCGCGGTCACATCGGCAACTACGATCGCTATGAGCTGAAGCTGTCGGGCAACCTCGCGATCTCCGACACTCTGTTCGTGCGCGTCAACGCGTTGACCCAGCAGGGTGACGGCATCATCCGCAACACGACGTTGAACCGCGACGTCAACGACCTCGACTACAAGGGCGCGCGCATTGCCTTGCGCTACCTGCCAGGCAGCAACTTCGAGGCGAACTTCGCCTACGACTACAGCCGTGACGAGACGAACGGCGGTTACGCGTCTGACATCGGCGGCGTGATCCGTCCGACGACGGGCGACCTGTTCCGGGTCGTGTCGAATGTCGATGCGGCCGGCCTCGGGCGCACCCAGGGCGCACACCTGACCCTGAACTGGCAGCTCGGTGAAAACTTCAGCCTGACGTCGATCACCGGTTACCGCGACACGCTGCAGCAACTCGCGCTCGATCTTTCCGATCAGAACCCGAACCGCTACACCTTGCTGCAGTTCCAGGACAACGAGCAGTTCACGCAGGAGCTGCAGCTGTCGGGAGACATCTCGAGCTCGGTGCGCTTCGTCAGCGGCCTGTACTACTTCACCGAATCGACCGAAGTCGCGATTTCCGACATCGTCGCGCCGAACCGCTTCAACAAGAATTTCAACGTCGATTCCGACAGCTTCGCGGCGTTTGGCCAGCTGGAGTACTCGCGCGGTCCGCTGACCTTCATCGCCGGCCTGCGGTACACGGAGGACCAGCGCGACCTCGATATCGTCCAGACCAGCACGATCCCGGGTCCGCTGTTCAACTACACGACCGCCTCGCTGATCGCGCGTGGCGCAGCCGGCCAGAACATCGACCCGTCGCGCAGCTTCGACGACGTCACGCCGAAGCTCGGCGTGAACTGGGAGATCAACGAAGATCTGTTCAGCTACTTGTCGTACACGGAAGGGTTCCGCTCGGGCGGCTGGACCGGTCGCGCGCTGCGCTCGGACCAGTACATCAATTTCGATCCTGAGAACGTCGAGAGCTGGGAGCTCGGTCTCAAGGCGACGCTGGCGGGCGGCCGCCTCCGCTGGAACAACGCGTTGTTCCGGATGGAGTACACGGACCTGTTCAACACACTGGTCGTTGGCGGCGTATTCACGGTCCAGACCGCGGATGCCAACATCCAGGGCCTCGAGAGCGAGCTGACGTTCCGCGCGAACTCCTGGCTGGATCTGTTCGCCAATGTCGGCGTGCTCGACACCAAGTACCAGGGCGTGCGCGCACAGAACCTCGCGCCCGAGCTGCAGCGCGCCCCGAAGCTGCAGGGCAAGGCCGGCGCGTCGATCCAGTACCCGCTGCAGAACGGCACGCTGCTCGTCAACGGCGACGTGTTCTACACCGACGAATATCTCGTCACGCCGGCGAACCTCGCGTTCACGGCGCCGGCGCTGCCGGCGAGCGTCGCGCGCACCGGCGGGTTCGCGCTCGTCAACGCCTCGGTCGGATATCGCTGGGGCGAAGATCGCTATGAGATCGGCCTGGCGTGCACGAATTGCTTCGGCGAGGAGTATCACGACGCCGGCAACTTCATCGGCACCTACGCTGGCGTGTACGCAGGCGCGCCGCGGCTGTATCGCCTGAACTTCGGCGTTCGTCTCTGAGCATGTTCCGCGCCCTGATGGCGGCGCATCGGTGCCGCCATCAGGGACGTCTCGCCGAGATGGCTTGCCGCCCATGCTGACGGCCCGTTACCCCGCAGCAGCGCGCTATCGGCGCGTGCTGATTCCGTGTGGATCCCGCCACGTGCATGCGCGCGTCGCGGGCCGCGGCCCCGTCGTCGTCGCCCTGCACGAGTCGCCGCGTTCGTCGCTCTCGCTGCTGCCGGTGCTGGATGCGCTGGCCGAGCGCCACACCGTCATCGCGCTCGACACGCCTGGCTACGGCGAATCCGATCCGCTGCCGCTCGCCAATCCTGCGATGCAGGACTACGTGCGCGCGGTCCTTGAAGTGCTCGATGCCCTGGGTCTCGGGCGCGTTGCGTTGTACGGCGCGCACACGGGTGCGGCGATTGCAGCCTCGGTGGCGCTGGCGGTGCCGCAGCGGATATCCGCGCTGGTGCTCGATGGCTTCGCCGCTTTCACGCCGACCGAACAGCGCGATTTCACCGAGCGCTATCTGGCGCCGTTCGAGCCGTCGCGCGATGGCACGCATCTGGCGGCGCTGTGGTCGCGGGTGCGCGACCTCTTCATGTGGTTTCCGTGGCACCACCACGACACTGATCACCGCCTGCAGACCGAGCTGCCCTCAGTGGCCGCGCTGTATGGCACGGTGCGCGGTTTCCTGGCTGCTGGCGCTGGCTATGGTCGCGGCTATCGCTGCGCTGGCACCTTCGATGCGGCCGCTGCCGTGATGGCGCTGTCCGTGCCGACGCTCGTGACGGCGCAGCCGCACGACCTCATCGCCTCGCATCTGGACCGCCTGCCCCAAGCCAGCGGAGTTGCCATCCGCGCGTTGCCTCCGGGCGCAGCGGCCTGGGCGCAGGCGTTGCGCGAACACTTTGCAGCGGCCGACGCCGCAGCCGCGCCGCACTGGCCGCTGCCTGGCGAGCGCCGCCTGATCGAGATGGGCGGCGGGGCCCTGCACCTGCGTTACATCGGCGGCGTCGGCCGGCCGCGGGTGCTGTTCGCGAATCTGCCGCTCGGTGTGCGTTCGACGCCGCTCGAGTCGTGGCGCGAGGATGGCCGGCCGCTGATCGCGATCGATCCGCCCGGTTGTGCGCTGTCGGATCCGCTGGCGCGTGACGCGGCCAGCGCGACGCTGTCGGACTGGCTGCAGCCCGTCAGCGCGGCGTTGACGGAGCTGGGCTGCGATGCGTTCGATGTCGTCGGGCTCGGGCGAGGCGCGCTGTTGGCGCGCGCGCTGGCCGAGCATGATGCGCGGGCAGGCGCCGTCGAAGTCGACCAGCCGCCCGACTGGGATGCGCGTCCGGCGCTGACGCCGCGCGCGCCGCTGCTGCTGGCGCCCGAGTGCGACCCTGACGGCGGATCGCTGCTCGCAACCTGGTTCCGGCTGCGCGATCTGCAATGGTACGAGGACGTCACCGACGGCCTGCCGCGGCGGCGGCGCCGGGTCGCGCAGGAGGACCTCGCCGCGCTGTACGATGCGCATCGGGATCTGTGGCTGGGACCGCAAGCCGCGCGGCTTGTGGCCCTGTTGCAGGAGGTCTGGCGCACGCGCGCCTGACGCAGCGCATGCAGCGCGTCACGCAGGAGAACGGCATGGGACGACTCGCGGGCAAGGTCGCGGTGGTGCTGGGTGCCGCCGGTCAGGACAACATGGGGCAGTCGATCGCGCGCCGTTTCGCGGCGGAGGGCGCGGCAGTGATCGTCGCCGGGCGCCGCGAAGCGCCGCTGCTCGCGCTGGCCGACGAGATCGGCGGCAGCGTTGCGCTCTGCGACATCACGCGCAAGGCCGACAACGAAGCGCTCGCGGCTGCGGCGCTCGAACGCCACGGACGCGTCGACGTCGCCGTCAACTGCACGGGCTGGGGCCTGCTGGCCAAGCTGCTGGAGACGACCGAGGCGCAGCTCGATCAGCTGGCAGCGCTGCAGTTCAAGGGGCCGTATTTTTTCCTGCAGGCCTTTGCCGCCGCGATGGAGAAGAGCGGTGGTTCGATCATCACGATGTCGTCCGCCTCGGTGCATGCGCTGCTGCAGCACCACGCGGCCTATATCGCCACCAAGGCCGCAAGCGAGGCGCTGGTGCGGTGCTTTGCGAACGAATTTGGCCGGCGCAAGATCAAGGTCAACGCCATCGCACCCGGTTTGACCGAATCGCCGATGACGGCCACCGAGATGAATCTGCCTGGCCTGCGCGAGGCCTTCGAGCGCGAGTATCCGCTGGGGCGGATCGGTACGAGCGAAGATGTCGCCAATGCCGCGCTGTGGCTCGCCAGCGATGAAAGTTTCGTGACGGGGCAGGTGCTGCAGGTCAACGGCGGGCTGACGCTGCGCCGCAATCCGACACCCCAGGAAATCAACGCCGCGCTGAAGGCGGCCGCCAAACCGGGCTGACCGCGACGGCTCGCGGGCCGCAGCGACTGCGGCACTGTACGGATGCCGGCATCCGCGCCAGCGGCTAGGATGCGAGGCATCACCCGCTGCCGCCGGATTCCCGATGACCGATTTCACCCGCACCCCCCGAGAGCTCGACCTCGAAGCCCGCACGCGCGAGTTCGTTCGCGACGTCGTGATTCCTTACGAACGCGATCCCCGCCAGACGCCGCACGGGCCCACACCCGAGCTGGTCGCCGAATTGCGCGCGCTGGCGCGGCGGGCCGGGTTGCTCGCGCCGCAGGCCTCGGCCGAGTGGGGCGGCCAGGGCCTGACCCATCGCGAGACGGCGACCGTGCTGCGCGCGTCGGGATACTCGCTGCTCGGTCCCATCGCGATGAACTGCATGGCACCCGACGAGGGCAACATGCATCTGCTGGATCGCGTCGCGACCGAGGCGCAGAAGCAGCGCTACCTCGCGCCGCTCGTCGCGGGTGAAGTGCGTTCGGCATTCCTGATGACGGAGCCTGATGGCGGTGCCGGCTCGGATCCGGAAATGCTGGCAACGCTGGCCCGCGCCGATGGCGATCACTGGGTCATCGACGGTCGCAAGTGGCTGATCACGGGCGCCGTCGGGGCCGAGTTCGGCATCGTCATGGCGCGCACCGGATCTCACGCAACGATGTTCCTGACGCCGCTCGACGCGCCCGGCATCCGCATCGAGCGCGTGCTCGACACCATGGACACCGGCATCCCCGGCGGTCATGCCGTCATGGCGCTCGACGGCCTGCGGGTGCACGAGTCGCAGGTGCTGGGCGCCGTCAACGAAGGCTTTCGGTATGCGCAGGTGCGGCTCGCGCCGGCGCGGCTGACGCATTGCGAGCGCTGGTGGGGCGCGGCGCAGCGCGCGCACGATGTCGCGGTCGACTATGCCTGCCGCCGCCGCGCCTTCGGCAAGCCGCTGATCGAGCACGAGGGCGTCGGCTTCAAGCTGGCGCAGAACGAGGTCGACCTGCGTCAGACGCAGTTGATGATCGACTACGTTGCCTGGACCCTGGATGAGGGCTCGAAGGCGAGCACCGAATCGAGCATGGCGAAGCTCAGTTGCGCCGAAACGCTGTTCACGATTGTCGATCGCTGCGTGCAGGTCATGGGCGGCCTCGGGATCACCGGCGACACGCCGGTGGGGCGCATCTTCACCGAGATCCGCGCGTTCCGGATCTACGACGGTCCGACCGAGGTGCATCTGTGGTCGCTGGCCCGGCGGCTGCAGCGACGCCACGCGCAGGCGACCGCCGCTGCGGGTGGCGGCGCGAAGTCGTGACCGGCGCCGTGCATGAATTCCGGCCCGGCCTCGAGTTCGACGTCGCGGCGCTCGAGGCGCATCTGACGGCCACCTTGCCGCAGTTCCGTGGGCCGGTCACGGTGCGGCAGTTCCCCGGCGGACAATCCAACCCGACATACCAGCTCGCGACGCCGCAGGCGAGCTACGTGCTGCGGCGCAAGCCGCCCGGTGCGCTGCTGCCGTCGGCGCATGCGATCGACCGTGAGTATCGCGTCATGGCGGCGCTGTCATCCGCAACCAGCGTGCCGGTCGCCCGGCCGCTGCTGCTGTGCGAAGACGCGGGCGTGATCGGCACGGCGTTCTACGTGATGGAGTTCGTCGCTGGCCGCATCTTCTGGAATCCGGCGCTGCCGGAGCTCGCGCGCGAGCAGCGTGCCGCGCATTTCGATGCGATGAACGCCGCGCTCGCGCTGCTGCACTCCGTCGATCCCGGCGCAGTGGGGCTCGCTGACTTCGGGCGCGCCGAGGGTTATGTCGCGCGCCAGATCACGCGCTGGTCGAAGCAGTATCTGGCCGATGATGCCGCCGGCCGTGATGCAACCCTCGACCGCCTGATCGCATGGCTGCCCGAGAACGTGCCCGCCACGCAGCCTGCGGCGGCGATCGTGCACGGCGACTTCCGCATCGACAACGTGATCTTCGCTGCCGACGCGCCGCGCGTGATCGCGATCCTCGACTGGGAGTTGTCGACGCTCGGCGATCCGTTCGCGGATTTCGCGTATCACCTGATGATGTACCGGATGTCGAACGAGTCGATCCCCGGCCTGCTCGGGCGTGATCTCGGCGAACTCGGCCTGCCCAGCGAGGCGGAGTACGTCGCCGCCTACTGCCGCCGGCGCGGACTCGCCGAGCTGCCGCATCTCGATTTCTACCTGGCCTTCTGCATGTTCCGACTGGCCGCGATCTTCCACGGCATTCGCGGCCGCGTTGCACGCGGCACCGCCGTCAGCCCGCAGGCACAGCGTTACGCGGCGGAAGTGGAGGGCATGGCGGCGCTGGCCTGGCAGCAGGCGCGCCGCGCAGGCGCTGCATGAACGACAGTGCAACCCCGGTGTTCGTCCTCGAAGGTCTGCGCAAGACCTACGGCGAGGGTGAATCCGCGGTGCACGCGCTGCGCGGGCTCGACCTGCGCGTCGACGCGGGCGAGCTGCTGGTGCTGCTCGGTCCCTCGGGCTCGGGCAAGTCGACGCTGCTGAATATCCTCGGCGGGCTCGATCGCCCGAGTGCCGGCACGGCGCGGTTCCACGACCTCGATCTCGCGACGGCGTCCGATGCCGACATCACGCAGTACCGGCGTCACCACGTCGGCTTCGTGTTCCAGTTCTACAACCTGATCGCAAGCCTGACAGCCGAAGAGAACGTCGAACTCGTGACCGAGATCGCCGATCGTCCGATGGCGGCGCTCGAGGCGCTGGAACTGGTGGGGCTGGGGCCGCGGCGCGGCCATTTCCCGGCGCAGCTGTCGGGCGGCGAGCAGCAACGCGTCGCGATTGCGCGCGCCATCGCCAAGCGCCCCAGCGTGCTGCTGTGCGACGAGCCCACCGGGGCGCTCGATGTGGCGACCGGCATTCGCGTGCTCGAATCGATCGTGACGGTCAATGCCCAGCTCGGCACCACGACACTGCTGATCACGCACAATGCCGACATCGCGCGCATCGGCGACCGGGTCGTGCGCTTTGCAGACGGTCTGATCCGCTCGATCGAGCGCAATCCCGTGCGGGTCACGCCGGCGGAGCTGCACTGGTGATCCGGATCGCACCGCTCGATCGCAAGCTGCTGCGTGACCTCAAGCGCCTGTGGCTGCAGATCATCGCGGTCGGCGCGGTGCTCGGCTGCGGCATCGCGCTGTACGTCATGGCCACCGGCATGTATGCGTCACTGGAAACCGCCCGTGACGACTACTACGCAAGTGCGCGAATGGCGGATGTCGCGGCCTCGGTCGTTCGCGCGCCCGAGCGTGTCACCGGCGCTCTCGAGGCGCTGCCCGGCGTGGATGCCGTTGAAACACGGGTCAGCGGCGTGGGCCTCGTCGATCTGCCTGGCGTCAGCGAGCCGGTGTCGGCACGCCTGCTGTCGCTGCCCGTCGATCGCCCGCTGCGGGTCAACGCATTGATCTTGCGGGCCGGGCGTCTGCCGTCGCCGCTGCGTGACACGGAGATCGTCGTCAACGAGGCTTTCGCGGCGGCCAATGGCCTGCGGCCGGGTTCACAGCTGACAGCCTTGCTGTACGGCAAGCGTCGCGAACTCGTCGTCGTCGGCATCGGCAGCAGCCCGGAATTCGTGTTCGCCGTGGCGCCGGGTGAACTGTTGCCGGAACCGAAGCGCTTCGGTGTGTTCTGGATGGGCCGGGACGCACTGGCGCGGGCGTTCGACCTCGACGGCGCGTTCAACGACGTCGTGCTGCGGCTCGCGCGCGATGCGGACGAGCGCGCCGTGATCGATGCGGTCGACGCGCTGCTGGCGCGCCACGGCGGTCGCGGCGCCTACGGACGCGACCGCATGCTGTCGGCGCAGTTCCTCAAGGATGAACTGACCTCGCTGCGCACGATGGCGAGCGTGCTGCCGCCGGTGTTCCTGTTGGTCGCCGTGTTCCTGGTCAACGTCTCGCTGTCGCGCCTGGTCGCGACCGAGCGCTCCAACATCGGCCTGCTGAAGGCATTCGGTTACGACAACCTCGACGTCGCGCTGCACTACGGCAAGTTCTCGATCGTGTTCGCGCTGACCGGCGCGGCGGTGGGGCTCGCGGTCGGCACCTGGGGCGGGCGCTACATGGCCACCGTGTATCGCTCGGTCTACAACCTGCCGGCGTTGGACTTCACCGCCGGCCCAGCGCTGTATGCCGGCGCTCTGGGCGTGGGGCTCGTCGCGGCGCTGATCGGCGCAGCACGGGCCGTGCGCGATGCGGTCACGCTGCCGCCCGCAGCGGCGCTTGCGCCGCCTGCGCCGACCAGCTTTGGGCGCCTCGGCACGCGGGCCGAGCGGGCCGCGCGCCAGCTCGATGCGAAGTCGCGGATGATCGTGCGGCGCATCGTGCGCTTCCCGCGGCGCTCGCTGACGACCGTGCTCGGGCTGGCCTTCGCGCTCGCGCTGCTTGTGTCGTCACGGCACTTCCCGGAAGTCACCTACCGCATCGTCGAGGTCAACTTCGGCATCGCGCAGCGCATGGACGCCAACGTGACGTTCGCGGAGGTCGCGGACGAGCGCATCCTGCGGGATCTCGCCCACCTGCCGGGCGTGCAGCGCGTCGAACCGCTGCGCACGACGGCGGTGATCCTGTCCGCTGGTGCGCGGCGCCAGCGCGATGCAGTACTCGGCATGCCGGCGGGGGCCGAGCTCAATCGCATCGTCGACGTCAGCCTCAACGTGGTGCAGCCGAGCGCCGATGGCCTGACGCTGTCCACGGTGCTCGCCGGCAAACTCGGCGTGGGCATCGGCGATGAGGTCCTGCTGCAGGCCACGGACGGCCGCCGCCGCGCGGCCACGGTGCCGGTGGTCGCGATCGTCAAGCCTTACGTCGGCGCCCCGGCCTACATGGAGCTCGAGGCGCTGTCGCGGTTGCTGGGCGAGCCGGGGCGCGTGACCTCGGCCTACCTGTTGCTGGATGCGCGCGAGCGGGAGCGCTTCAGCGCGGCGGTCAAGGAACTGCCAGCCATCGCCGGCGTGACGTTCGCCGACAACGCCGAGGCATCGCTGATCCAGCTGTTCACGCAGGGCATCGGCTTCTTCTCGGCGATGTTCATCCTGTTCTCGTCGCTGATGGCCGCGGGCGTCGCATTCTCGGCCGCGCGCGTCACGCTGGCCGAACAGGAGCGTGACCTGGCAACGCTGCGCGTGCTGGGCTTTCGTCGCCGCGAGGCGTCCTACGTGCTGCTCGGCGAGATCGGCGCGCTGTTGCTGGTGGCGCTGCCTGTCGGCATGGTCCTCGGCGCTCTCATGACGCGCTGGCTGCTGTCGCAGTTCGAAACGGAACTGTTCTCGTTCCCGCATGTCGTCGATCTGCCGGCCTATGGCTGGTCCATAATCATCGTCACTGCGTCCGTGGCGGTCGCTTCGTTCGCGGTGCGCCGCGGCGTGGATCGGCTCGATCTCGTCGGCGTGCTGAAGTCGAGGGACTGAATGAGCGCAAATCCAACAACGGCGCGTACGCGTCGCGTTCGCACGATCTGGGCTGTCGCCGCCGCGCTGGTCATCGCTTTCGTGGCGTACATGTTCTGGCCCCGCGCGCTCGAGGTCGATGTCGTGACGGTCGCAACCGGCGACGTGCGCGTCGAACTGGTCGATGAGGGCAGGACGCGGATGCACGATGTCTATGTCGTGGGCGCGCCCGTTGCCGGGCGCGTGCTGCGCGTGGCCGTCGAACCCGGCGATGCGGTTGCGCAGGACGAAGTGATCGCGCGGATGTCGCGTGCGGCCGCGGGCTTCCTCGATACCCGCAGCGACCTGCAGGCGCGCGCCGCACTCGCCGCGGCGCAGGCCAACGCACGCGCTGCGGTCGCGCAGACCACCCTGGCCGAGCGGGAACTGGCGCGCACGCGCCAGCTTGCCGCCGCGCGGCTGGTGTCGGAAGCCGCCATCGACGAGGCGGCCGCGCGCGCAGCTGCGGCCGTGGCGAACCAGCAGGCGGCCGAGGCCGAGGTGACGCGCAGCCGCAGCGCGCTGCTCGCCCCCGAACGCGTCGATGGCTCGCTGGTGTCGATTCGCGCACCGGCGGCGGGGCGCGTGTTGCGCGTACTGCAGGAGAGCGAAGCGGTGGTGGCAGCAGGCACCCCGCTGGTGGAGATCGGCGATCCGTCGCGTCTCGAGGTGGTGGCCGAGTTCCTGTCGCAGGATGCGGTGCGGATGCAGCCCGGCGCCGCGGCGACGATCGACAACTGGGGTGGCCCACCGCTCGCAGCGCGGGTCGAGCGTATCGAGCCCGTGGCGCGGACCAAGGTCTCCGCGCTCGGCGTCGAGGAGCAGCGCACCAACGTCATCCTCGAACTGCTGCCCAGCGCCGAGATCGCGCGTCTCGGGCACGACTATCGCGTCGATGCGCGTGTGGTTGTTGCCGAACGGCGCGACAGCCTGCGCGTGCCGTTGGGTGCGCTGTTCCGCGTCGGCGACCAGTGGTCGGTGTTTCGCGTCGAGTCGGGCCGTGCGCGCCGCGTGGCCGTGGACGTCGCGGAGTCGGACGGGCGCTATCGCGCCGTCGTCGAAGGGCTGTCCGCGGGCGACGTCGTGATCGTGTTTCCGAGCAGTTCCGTCGTCGAGGGCGCACGCGTCGCGGCGGCGGCGCCGGGCCCGACCGGATCTGCCGCAGAGCCGGCGTTGCAGCGGCCGTAGAAGATCACGTCGAGCGCCACCGGGGAGCGTTGCAGCCAGACGCTGTCCGCGAGCGGGCCGGAGTCTGGGCCGCTGTGCGGAATGCCACCGGGGCGCCAGAAGTAACCACCGGCCGAGTACTCGCCGATGACGGTGCGATCTGGCAGACACTCGGCCAGACGATAGCTGCCTTCCATCAGGTAGCCTTCCTCGATCATGCTGTGGACTTCCCACGGCACCTGCATGCCGCCCTCAAGCTTGACGTACCAGGTGCGCGCGGACGTAAAGGGATCTTTCTTCAGATGCATGACGCGCAGGTTCGCAGTCGCGCCGGCGTCGCGTGCGAGCGTTGCGGGTTGCCAGCGATCCGGGTCGAAGCGCGTGACGTAGGCGCCTCGCTGCTTTTGCCGCGCGACCGCCGCTGCGTCGTCCGCGGGGGGGTCGATGAACAGCAGCACCGTCGCGCCCGCTGCGCTGCCGAGGCGTGGCGGCCGCGTTGCTGGTGGCACGAAGGCGAAGTCCCAGCGTTCGAGCTGCGTCGTGCCGAAACGCAACGCGCCTTCGAGCACGATCAGCTCGATCGATTGCGGCACCGACCCGGGGCGCGCACCGCGCCAGCGCGGCGGGATCTCGACCTGGACGGCGAGCCGACCGGATACGGGATCCTCGCTGAGCAGTCGGGCCCGCGTTCCGGGCCAGCGCGCGAAGTCCTCGAGTGGCACCGCAGTACTGGCGACGTATCCGACGAAGCCCGTCTGCGAATCGCGAACAGGCTGATCGGCGCGCGCCGTGCCGAGTGCGAGGAGGGACACTGCAATCAATGTGAGCCGCTGCATGCGTGCTAGTGTATCGCGATGCCGATGAACCCGCTGTTGCTGTCCCAGGTGGCCGCCATTGCGCGCGCTGCTGGCGACGAGATCATGGACGTCTACGCGCGCGGCGCGACCCCGGTGCATCACAAGGCCGACGCTTCGCCGCTGACCGAGGCCGACCTGCGCGCACACCGATTGATCGTCGCGCGCCTCGAAGCACTCGAGCCGCGCCTGCCGGTGCTGTCGGAAGAAGCGAGCGACATTCCCTTCGCCGTGCGCAGCACCTGGTCGCGCTACTGGCTTGTCGACCCGCTAGATGGCACGCGCGAGTTCATTTCGCGCAACGGCGAGTTCACCGTGAACATCGCGCTGATCGACGCGCACCGGCCCGTGCTCGGCGTAGTGCACGTGCCGGCGCGCGATCATTTGTTCATGGGTGCGGAAGGCCTCGGCGCCTGGTGCAGCGAGTCAGGCGCGCCGCAGCGTGCACTGCACGTGGGCACGAAAAGCGCAGTGCCGCCACGGGTTGCCGGCAGCCGCTCGCATCGTGGCGATTCGCTGGACGCCTTCCTCGCAGCCCTCGGCGCCCACGAGTTCCTCGGCGTCGGCAGTTCACTGAAGTTCTGCCTGCTGGCCGCCGGTGAGGCCGATGTCTATCCGCGGCTGGGCCCGACCAGCGAGTGGGACATCGCGGCCGGCCACGCCTTGCTCGCGGCAGCCGGCGGCAGCGTGCTGCAGCTCGATGGCAGTTCGGTCGAGTACAACCAGGGCGAGTCGCTGCTCAGTCCGCAGTTCGTCGCGATCGGCGCGACCGACCGGGACTGGCTCGGCCTGCTGCGCGCCGCGCGTTGCAAAGCTGCGGCACCGTCACTATAAGTTCCGCCATGCCATCGACGACTGTCCGCACGCTCGATCCAGAGTCCCTGTACCAGGTCCACGCGGCGCGCTTCGCAGCCGCACGCAAGGCCTGCCGCGAGCGCGGCGCTTGGAGCGCCTTCCCCGACCAACCCGCGGGATATCCCGACAGTGATGCCGCGCGCGCCGCCGGCCAGGCGGCGTTCGATGCCGCGCTGGGCCAGGATCGCGAGTGCGACCACCCCTGCAGTGCACTGTGGCTGGGCGAAGAGGTTTCACCGTACACGCAGCGCCCGCTCGGCATCCGCTATCGCGCTGCCGATCTCGATGCGCAGTTCGCTGCCGCGGCTGCCGGCATCGAAGCCTGGTCTGGCGCGTCGATCGAGGCGCGTGCTGGGGTGCTGCTCGAAGTCATCGACCGGCTGTATCGCGAGCGCCTGTTCGAACTCGTCTACGCCGTCATGCACACGACGGGGCAGAGCCATGCGATGAGCTACGCCGGGTCGGGCGTCAATGCGCTCGACCGCGGCCTCGAAGCGCTCTCGTACGCGGTCGATGCAATGCAGGCCGTGACACCGCGTGCGCGCTGGGAGCGGCGCTTCGGCGCGGCAGAGATAAAGCTCGAGAAGCGCTATCGGCTCGTGCCACGCGGCGTCGCGGTCTGCTTCAGCTGCGCCAGCTTCCCGACCTGGAACGCCTGGCCCTCGATGATCGCAAGCCTCGCCACGGGTAACGCCGTGCTGGTCAAGCCACATCCCGCCACGGTGCTGCCGATGGCGATTTCGGTCGATGTGTTTCGCAGCGTGCTCGCAGAGGCGGGGTTCGATCCAAACCTGGTGCAGCTGGCGGTCGATTCGGTTGCCGACCCCATCGGCAAACGCATCGTCGGGCATCCGGCCTGCGCCATCGTCGACTTCACCGGCAGTGCGCGCTTTGGCCAGTGGGTCGAGCAGCACGCACACCCGGCACTGTGCTTCACCGAGACCGCAGGCTGCAACGCGGTCGTGATTGAATCCTGCACCGATCTCGACGCGGTCGTGCGCAGCCTTGCGACCACGCTGTGCCTGTTTTCGGCGCAGATGTGCAC
>JBIITU010000152.1:0-7461 GCA_044340335.1 Steroidobacteraceae bacterium | reverse complement strand
GCCTCGCCCTGGCAGGCGAGCCCATACGCCTCGTCGGCGCCGAGGCGATCGTCGACGACGCGCACCCGTTGCGGCGGCGGCGCGCCACGCTCGGACTGCCAGCGCGCGCTGCGGGCCGCGCCATTCTCAGTCCAATGCACCTGTGGCTGCGTGTTCAGAAGGTCTCGTCACGACGCAGGTAGCGCCACTGCCCGACCGGCAGCGCCCCCAGCCGCACCTGGCCACTGCGCACGCGCTTGAGCCCCGTGACCTTCAGACCCACCATCTCGCACATGCGGCGGATCTGGCGCTTGCGCCCCTCGCGCAGCAGGAAACGCAGCTGGTCATCGTTCTGCCAACTGACCTGCGCCTGCTTGAGCTGCACGCCGTCCAGCGTCATCCCATGCCGCAGCCGTTGCATGCCGGCGTCGCCCAGCGTGCCCTCGACGCGCACGAGGTATTCCTTCTCGACCGAGGAGGACTGGCCGATCAGATGCTTCGCGACCCGCCCATCCTGGGTAAACACCAGCAGGCCCGTCGAGTCGATATCGAGCCGGCCCGCAGGCGCGAGGCCAAGCAGGTGCCTCGGCTGGAACCGCAGCGGCGTGGGATCGTCGGTCCAGCGGTTCTCGGGGCGAATCAGCACGACGGCCGGTTCGTACCCGTCTTCTGCCTGGCCGGAGACATACCCGATGGGCTTGTGCAGCAGGATGGTCACGAGCTCGCTCTGCTGCGCGGTCGCCTCGCGATCGACCTCGATGCGCGCCGTGCGCGAGACGCGCACGCCGAGTGTGTCGACGACCCTGCCATCGACCTTGACCCAGCCTTTGGCAATCCACTCATCGGCTTCGCGGCGCGAACACAGTCCGAGTTCCCCCATCCGCTTGGAGAGGCGCGGCTCGTCGGGATTCTCGTGGCGCGGGGCCTGCGGCGGATCGGGACTGCGACGGGTCATGGGGCGAGCGGCGATGCAGGACGCGGTGGGATCAGGACATCATACGCGCTACTCATGCGCCCTACTCGTGCGTGCTAATCCGTGATCGATTGCCCGCGCTTGAGCCGCATGTAGTCGATGCGACCGGAGGTCGGGGTCTTCCAGACCGCATCGCGCGAGACGAAGCCGGGCGCCACGCGCTCCACCGCTTCGACCAGCGCTGGTTCGAGCTGCGCGCGGGCCGTGCCCTTGGCGCCGATCCAGCGCCACATGTTGAACCCGGGACGCTGCCCCATTTCCATCCACGGCATCCAGCCGGTGGTATTCGTCCAGATCTGCAGCGCGGCGACCTGCTGCACGTCTGGATCAGCCACTTCCGCAAGGCGCCCCGCAAAACTGAGGCTCATGCTGCCGAGCAAGGTCTCGCCGGATGAGGCCTGCGGCCAGTCGCGCGGCTGCAGCGGGTTCGGGCGCTCGCCCCACAACGAAGCGGTATGCCAGAGCTGCTCGCCGCAGACCGACCATCGTCCGACGCTGCCGCCGTAGACATCGCCGTCGGGCTGCCCGACCGCATGCGTGCCGCCCGACGGACCACCGCGATAGTGATATACCTTGACGGTCTGGCCGGTGATCGGATTGCGCCAGCTGTCGAGGATCTCACGGGTCTGGTAGTCGACGTAGAACCCGACGTCGTAGTCCTGGTTGCTCCAGGCCTCCGGCCCCGTGCGACGCCACAAGGACTTCTGCAAGCCGATGAAGCCGCACAACGGCACAGGCACCGCGCCATTGGCGACGTAGAGGATGTCGCCCTCGTACGGCTGGAACACCGTTTCGTCGGCGAGCGAGCCACGCAGCTTGACGTAGGAGCGCAGCGCGACACGCGCATCGTGCAGATCAAGCGTGGCCGCAATGGGCTTCGCGCGCGCCGGCAGCGCGAGCGCGAGACCGGTGATTCCCGCGGTCGCCAGGAGCAGGCGCCGGCGTTCCAGCAGCAGCAGATCACTCATGATTCAGTTTGGCGGATTGACCAGAAAATCGCGCACGTCCTCATGCCCGCGCCGGAATCCGAGTATCGGCACCGCAGGCGCCCTGCCGCCGATGCTATTGATGCGGTAACCCATCGGCCGCTCAGCGTCGTCGGTCCACAGATCGAATTCCATGACGAACAGACCACCGTCGGGCGTCGGAACGCGCTCGATCATTTCGTAGTCACGGATGAGCACGCTCGAACCGTCCAGCCGCTGCACTGGCACCTCGCGCCGCAGCCTGAGCTCCGCGCGCTGGTTGTCTGGACTCGTGAAAGGTCGCGGCAGATCCTGCGCGGCCCACTGGAACTTCTGCGTGCCGCCTTTGGCGCGATCGTACTGGCGCGTCATGACGAACATCGGACTGCCGCTGGGCGCCATATCCATGAAGCAGCCAGCGGGACAGGCGATGGTCCTGTCGAGCGAGGTGCGCTCACCGCGGACGCGAATCTCCACGCCGGCCGGCACGACCTTCATGTCGACGCGAACCGGTTCATCGCCATACAACCCCTGCCCCACGGCCGCGACACCGCGCCAGTTCGCGTCGTAGTCATAACGCGCCTGGACGCGCACGGAGCCGTCGGCCATGGTGGTTGCCGACAACAGCGTGTTGCTGCCATCGGCGCGTTGCAGGAACTCGAAAGTCTCCTCGCGGGCGGTGGCGGGCCCGCCCGAGACGACGAAACTGCCGGCATCCAGCAGCCGCACGCCCTTGACGCCCGACAAAGTCAGGTCATGCGTGAGCGCAACCGGTGCTGCGATTGCCAGCAGCAGCACCGCTGCAGACAGGGGTGAGGTGCGACCCTGATGGAACTTCATAGAACACCCTCCGGCATGACGACATGCCAGTATTTGCGCGGGAGGCGGGCGCCGCAACTGCAATGCGTGGCAGGTTTCGCTGGCCGGTCGCTGCGCTTAGTATCGCGATACGGATGTAGGGGGGTGCATGGAACTACGCCAGCTGCAGCATTTTCTGGCGCTCGCCGACCTGCGCAGCTTCAGGCTCGCCGGCGAGCGCGTGAACCTGACGCAACAGGCCGTCAGCAAGAGCATCGCGCAGCTCGAGAAGAATATCGGCTGCCAGCTGTTCGAGCGCGAAGGCCGCAGCGTGCGACTGACGATGGTGGGCGAACTGCTGCTGCCGCATGCGCGCGCGATCACGGCGGAGTTGAAGCACTTCGACAGCGAGCATGATGCCGCCCGTGGCGCCCGTTCCGGCCGACTCGCGGTAGGCTCCACGCCTACCCTGCTCGGCGACGTCGTGCCGGATGTACTCGCGCGGCTGCACCG
This sequence comes from Steroidobacteraceae bacterium, assembly GCA_044340335.1. Taxonomy (GTDB): domain Bacteria; phylum Pseudomonadota; class Gammaproteobacteria; order Steroidobacterales; family Steroidobacteraceae; genus UBA964. Next base: position 4,233 of record JBIITU010000152.1, on the reverse strand, counting down.
GACCTATCCGCGCGTTGTGCTGTCGGTCAGCACGGGCAACTGGGACGCCCTGCTGGAGCGACTGCTGCGCGGCGATCTGGACGTGATCCTGTCGACGGAGCCCGTCGGCCCGGTGCAGGACCCCGTCACCGTCGAGCGGCTGTGCGCCGAGTACAATGTGCTGATTGCAGCTGCCGACCATCCGCGCGTGGGCGAGGCACCGAGCCCGCGCCAGCTGCAACGCGCGCCATGGATTGCGCTCGACAGATTGCCGCGTGCCGATGGCGACCTGCGGCGCTATTTCGAGGCGTCACGCCTGAAGCCACCCATTCCCAGTGTGCGGACCGAAGCCACGACCTTTGCGATTTCCTGGGTCAAGCGCACGAACTTCCTGTGCGTGTTGCCAAGCCGCGCTGTCGCGCGAGCCGTTGCCGCTGGCGAAGTCGCGATCCTCGACGTCACGTTGACTGAACCGGCCTGGAGCCTGGTCGCGGGTTACCGGCGCAGCGCGCCGAAGTCACCGGCATTGCTGTCGTTCATCGACGGGCTTCGCGAAACGCTCCATCGAGACTGACAACTCCCGGTTGCCATGCCAGCACCGAAGTTGTTGGCGGCAACAGAGGCGCCACGGTACTGATGGACAATACCCAAGCAAAGCACTGGAACCCACGATGCCCGCCGTGATCGCCCGCAGCACCGCCCCCTCGTTCATCCCGACGCTGACTGACATTTCCCGGGAAGCTGAACGCCTCGCGCCGCTGGTGCGTGCCAACGCGCTTGAAACCGAGCAGCGTCGCGACCCGGTACCTGAAGTCGTGGCCGCATTGAAGGCGGCCGGCCTGCATCGCCTGTACAAGCCGCGTCGCTTCGGCGGCTACGGGATGGACTGGGGCGCCCACTACGTCGTCGGCGAGCGCCTGTCGCGCGAGTGCGGGTCGACCGGCTGGCTCACCTCGCTGGTGTTCTCACACATCATGTATGTGGGCCGCTTCGCGCCCGATGCCCAGGAAGAGTTCTTTGCAGCGGACCCTGAGCCCGTGCTCGCGACCGCGTCGGCCGGGCGCGGCGCACTGTTCCGGGAGGAAGGCGGCTGGCGACTCAAGGGTCGCTGGAGTTTCGCAAGCGGCGTCAATGCCGCCACTGGCCTGATGGTGGTGGCGCGCGAGCGCGGCGAAGGCCCGATCTCGCACTTCATCCTGCTGCTGCCGGGCGAGTACCAGGTACACGACACCTGGCGCAGCGAGGGGCTGCGCGGCACAGGCAGCCACGATGTGTCGGTCGACGATGTCATCGTGCCGGCGCGCCGCGTGCTCGAGATGGCGCAGTTCACGAGCTACACGCCGCCGGGTGCCGCCATTGCCGAAAGCTACGTGCACGTCGTGCGCACGCCGCCGTATCAGAAGAGCTGGTTCTGTGGCCCCCTGCTGGGCACTGCGCGCGGCGCACTGGCGAGCTATCTGGAGCAAACCCAGGCCCGTACCGGCCGCATCCTCAACGAGTCCATCGTTTCGCAGGTGCCGGTGCAGGTGCGGGTCGGCGCGGCGGTCGCCAACCTCGACACGGCCGAAATGATGTTCGCCGATATCCTGCGCCGCCTGCACGAGCTGGGTGCAGCGCGCGTGGAGATCCGTGGCGAGGAGCTGCTGCGGATGCGTCGCATGATGACGTTGGGCGCCAGACTCTGCGTTGAAACCGCGGATTCGCTGTCGGGCATGATGGGCATCACGGGCTTTGCGACCGAAAATCCCGTGCAGCGGATGTACCGCGACTGCCGCACTGTGTCGATGCATGTCGAGCTGAACTGGGATCACACCATGGCCGCCACCGGCAAGCTGCGGCTCGGCGTGCCGACCGGCGATCCGCTGATCGACAACCCCGGCGCCAGCGCCGGCACCGGCAGCAACAGCGCAGCGGTGCTGGGCACCCAACTCTAGCGGCGGGCGCCGCTAGCGGGTGTTGAGCACGGTCTGGTTGCGTGCGTTCATCGGCAGGTCCGTGAGCGCGCGCACGCCATAGGCATTCTCGACGGAGTCGAACGTGCCGGCCGGCAACTGAAGTTCGGCCGCCGCCACCGCATCCTCGATGTGCCGGATCGACGTCGCGCCGACAACGGGCGCTGCCACCGCAGGCCGTGTCCACATCCACGCCAGTGCGAGCCGCGCCGCGGATATGCCCGTGGCATCACTGAGCCCGGCAAGTGCATGCAGCACCGGATCGTCGGGACTGCCATAGAGCGTCTCGGCCACGTCGTCGATCTGCGCCCGCGCAGTCCCCAGCGGCGCGCGTGGCCGGGCCAGCCGGCCGCGGGCCAGCGGACTCCAGGGCAAGGCCGCCATGGACTGATCCACGCAGAACGGCAGCAGTTCCCGCTCTTCTTCGCGATACAGCAGGTTGTAGTGCACCTGCACCGTCTCGAACTCGGCACCGCCCGCCGCCCGGGCCGTGAAGTTCATCTTCGCAAGCTGCCACGCGCGCAGGTTCGAGGCGCCGAGGTGCGCGACCTTGCCGGCACGCACCAGCTCATTAAGCGCGGCCATGGTCTCTTCGACCGGCGTGTCGGGATCGAAACGATGGATCTGCAGCAGATCGATGCGCTCGATGCCAAGGCGTTGCAGAGATGCATCGCACGACGCGATCACATTGGCCCGCGACAGCCCCGCAGGCCCCTCGCCGACCGGGTAGAACAGCTTGGTCGCCACGAGCATCCGGTCGCGCAATCCGGACTTGCGCAGGAAGTTCCCGACGACTGCCTCGCTGCGTCCGGTCGAATAGACGTTCGCGGTATCCAGGAAAGTGATGCCAAGTTCGGCAGCGCGCGCCAGCATCTCGAGCGACGCCGGCTCGTCGAGCACCCAGGAGCGCCACGCGCTCGAGCCGAAGCCCATGCAGCCCAGCGCGAGCTTGGGAAGCCCCATTGGAGAGCGTCCAGCATTCATCTGGCAACCATATGGGCTGACGCACCCGGAGTCCAACAACCAACAGCTGTCAAACGAGCCACGGATTTGTTGGTCGGTGCCGGTGTGTTTGGCTAGCGTCATGAAGCTTCCAACTGTGCCTCACGACGCTCGCCCCCAGGAATCTGATGTCAACAGCCACGACGGACAGGCCCACTGAGTCCCATCGACGCAGTTCGCAGCGCGCGCTTCGCGATGCGTTCGGCACTTTCGCCACAGGTATCACCATCGTCACCGCGCTGGACGCACGGCGTGAACCCGTCGGGCTGACCGTCAATTCGTTCAGCTCGGTCAGCCTCGACCCACCATTGGTCGCCTGGTCGCTGCGCAAAGCCTCGCCGCTCGTCGATTGCTTCAAGCCCGGGCGCAGTCTGTCGATCCACGTACTTGGCAAGGCTCAGGAACACCTGGCCCGGCAGTTCGCGCGTAGCGCGACGGATCGTTTCGCTACCGTTACATGGCAGACGGGTTTCGACGGGGTACCGCGCCTCAGCGATGTGCTGGCGCGCTTCGACTGTCGCACGGATTCCGTCGTGGACGCCGGCGACCACCTGCTGTTGCTGGCGCACGTCAGAGACCACGCCTGCGGACCTGGCCTTCCACTGTTGTTCTCGGGCGGCCGATTTTGCACGCTGGGCGAATCGCAGATGTACGACACTGATACCTATAGTGAAGGGGTGTGGCTATGAATGCGATGAATTGGGGTGGCTTGCTGTTCGTCGCATTGGCGCCTGTGGTCACGGCGCTGCGGCCGCGGGAGTGGGCGCTGAATGTCACCTACAGCTTCCAGTAACGCCTGATGCACAAATTCTATGCTGACACTGCCGGCGGCCAGATCCATGGCCGCCGGTCGCCCGGCGCCGGCGTGCCGGTCGTGCTGCTGCACCGCACGCCCGTCAGCTCGGCGGGTTTCGAGCCGGTGATGGAGTTTCTCGCGCGCGAGGGACAACCTGCCATCGCGCTCGATACGCCGGGTTTCGGTGCGAGCTTCTTGCCTGCAGGGCGACCGAGCGCTGCCGACTACGGCCGCTGGCTGCTCGAGGCGCTCGACGCGCTGGGCGTTGCGCAGTTTCATCTGGCTGCGCATCACACCGGCATGCACTTCGCGACCGAGATTGCCGCGGCCGCGCCCGAGCGGGTCTCGACACTGACGCTGTCGGGCGTGCTGCTGGCCCCTGCCGAGGAACGCGCGCGACTGCGGGCCGACGTCGGCCACGCGCCTGACATCGACCTGCAAGGCAGCTACGTCAGGAGCACCTTCGAGCTGATGCGCTCGCTGTTCCTCGATCCGGTGCCCGAG
>JBIITU010000151.1:0-7462 GCA_044340335.1 Steroidobacteraceae bacterium | reverse complement strand
CGGCCACAACTTCTGCGGCACGTCGATCTCATCGCATTGCCCGTGGTGGGAAAGGCTGGAATCGGCCAAGTCCTTCAACCCGCATGTGGACTACGTCAACGGCGCGCAGCGCGGCTACCTGCGCTTCGACGTCACGCGCGACGACTGGAAGTCCGACTTCCGCGTCGTCGCGGATCCGCGTCGCGCGGATTCGGCGGTCACGAGCGCGATGGTGGTCAGCACGAAGGATCTCTGACCGCACCGCGGGGCGGATGGTCGCCATGCAAGTTGGCGCTGGCTTCCGGCCCGCCAAGCTGCCAGCCTCACAGGTCTGTGTAGACCGACCTGTGAGGCTTTTTCAATGCGCAGAAACTACCGCCTGCTTTTTGCCACCGCCGCCCTGCTGGCGCTGCCGGCCCAGGCCGCGCCGGACCATACCGTGCTGATCACCGGCGCCAATCGCGGCATCGGGCTCGAATTCGTGCGCCAGTACGCCGAGCGCGGCTGGGCGGTCATCGCGACGGCCCGCAAGCCGGCGGAGGCCACGGAGCTCGCGGCGCTGGCGCAGCGCCATCCCGCGATTCGCGTCGAGGCGCTCGACGTCGCGAGCGTAGGCTCCATCGCGGCGCTCGGCGAACGACTGAAAGGACAGCCGATCGACGTGCTGGTCAACAACGCCGGCGTCCTCGGCGAACTGCCGCAGCAGAGCATCGGCGGCCTGGATCAGGACACGTTCGAGTACGTCATGGCGGTCAACGCCTTTGGCGCATTGAAGTTGTCGGAAGTCCTGAAGCCGAATCTGCTCGCCAGCAAACAGAAGAAGGTGTTCGCGATGACGAGCGGGCTCGGCTCCTCGGAGCTGACGGCGCGACGCGGCGGGTTCTACGCGTACCGGATGAGCAAGGCGGCGCTCAACATCGGGTTTCGCGCGCTCGCGGCGGACTGGCGTGCAGAGGGGATCATGGTCGGCATCATCGCTCCCGGAATGGTCGAGACACAGTTGCTGCGGCAGTCGGGCTTTCCGGGCCGCGGCATCACTTCCGAGGAGAGCGTCACCGGGATGATCAAGACCATCGACGGCATGACGCTCGACAACAACGGCAAGGCGATCAACTACGACGGCACCGTGATCCCCTGGTGAGCGACACACCGCGGCGCGCCTGGCGCATCGATCGCGCCGGCTCGCTCGATCGCCTGCGCTGCGTCGATGAAGTGCTGCCGCCGCCGGCGCCGGCCGAAGTGCGGCTGCGGGTGACGGCAATCGGCCTGAACTTTGCCGACGCGTTCGCCTGCCAGGGGCTGTACTCGGCGACGCCGAGCGGCTCGTTCGTGCCGGGACTCGAATGCGCCGGCATCGTCGAGGCGGTCGGCAGGGACGTCACGCGCTGGCGGCCCGGCGATCAGGTGCTCGCGCTGACGCGCTTCGGCGGCTACGCGACGGCGCTCAACATCGATGCGCGCTACCTGCATCCGGTGCCCCGCGGCTGGACGCTCGAGCAGGCGGCGGCCTGGCCGGTGCAGGCGCTGACCGCATGGTATGGGCTGGTGTCGCTCGGCAACGTGCAGCGGGATGCGATCGTGCTGGTGCAGTCGGCTGCGGGCGGCGTCGGCCTGCAGGCGCTGGCGCTGCTCGAACGGCTCGGCGCCCGCGCCATTGCCGTCGTCGGCAGCGACGCGAAGCGGCCGTTCCTTCGCGAGCATGGCCGGCTCGACGACGCGCGGATCATCACGCGGCAGCAGCGTGATTTCGCCGCACAACTCGATGCGGCGCTGCGCGCCGCCGGCGGCAGCGGCTTCGACGTCGTATTCGATGCCGTGCTCGGGCCCTGGTTCGAGCCCGCGTTCCAGCGCCTCGCTCCGGAAGGCCGATACGTGCTGTACGGTGCCGCGGACTTCATGTCCGCGGGGGCGAGACCTTCCTGGCCGCGGCTCGCCTGGCGCTGGTTGCGTCGGCCGCGACTAGATCCACTGGCGATGATCTCGGCGAACCGCGGCCTGCTCGCGTTCAACCTGATCTGGCTGTGGGAGTCGGTCGACCGGATGCCCGCCGCCTTCGCGGCGCTTGATGCGCTGGCACTGCCGCCGCCGCACATCGGGGGGCGGTTTCCGTTCGACGGCGCCCGCGAGGCGCTCGCGACGCTGCAAAGTGGCACGACGATGGGCAAACTGTTGCTGACGGTCTGACGCAGCGAGGGGGACAGACGCGTGGAGTGGGTCAAGGCATCGCTCGCGGCACTGCCGCTCGTGGTCGTGGCCGTGTGGCTCGTCATCGGATTCTTCGGCGCGCGGCTGGCACCCCGCCCGGGCGATTCGCGCTGGAGCCTGCCGTCGCGGACGTTCCACTGGGTCATGGCGTTCGCCTTGCTCGGCACGACGGCGCTGATGTACTACGCGCAGATCTTCGAGGCGCAGGCGGAAGTCAGCCCCGAGGCGCGGGCGCGTTACTCCGAGCTGCTGCGGCTGCACAAATCGCTGGGGCTGATCGTGCTGTTCCTGGTCGTGTTCCGGTTCGCGTGGAATCGCTACCGCGCGCGGCCGCCACTCGCTGGGTCACTGAGCGCGGCACAGCAGCGGCTGGCGCTGACTGCACACTACAGCCTGTATCTGCTGATGCTGGTGATCCCGCTGCTGGGCTGGTTCGCGTCCATGGCCTACGGCGGCCGCACGCATTTCTTCGGGCTGTTCGAAATGCCGGTGCTGATCGGCAAGAGCTACGACGCGGCCGTGATCTACCGCAACGGCCACATCTGGCTGGGCTGGCTGACGTTCGCGCTGCTGCTGCTGCACATCGTCGCGGCGCTGTGGCATCACTTCGTGCGCCGCGATGCCACGCTCGCCCAGATGTTACCTTGGGGTAGGCGCAAGGGCGGCGGAGCCTGAGGAGTAGACCATGCGACACTCGATGATGCCGGCACTGCTGTTGTGCGCAGCGCTGCTGCTGCCGTCCTGCGGCGCCCAGCAGGATGCGCCGGCCGACACGACCATGGCCTACGAGGGCTCCGCGCCCGCGGTCGCCTCGGCCGAGATCGGCACCGCGGGTCGCATGGCGGCACCCGACGCTGCAATGGCGCCCGCACCGGCACCGGCGCCCGGGCCCGCCGGGGATGCCGCGCAGGCCGCGCTGATCGCGTACTCCTATGCAACGTCGATCGAGCTGCCGGCGGAACGCGTACTGCTGCTGCGCGACGCTCACCTGAAAGCCTGCAACGACGCCGGTGCCGGGCTGTGTCAGGTGCTGGGCGCTGCGTCGAACGCGGCCGGCGAGGAGCGCATCACCGCGGATCTGCGACTGCGCGGCGAACCCAAGTGGCTGGCCGGGTTTCGCGAGACGCTGGTCGGCGACGTCGCGAAGTTCGACGGTCGCATCGTCGCGAACAGCATCAGCTCCGAAGACCTGACGCGGCAGATCATCGACACCGAGGCGACGCTGCGGGCCCAGACGCGGCTGCGCGACCGCCTCGAGGAACTGCTGGCAAAGCACCAGGGCAAGCTCGCCGACCTGCTCGAGGTCGAGCGCGAGCTCGCGCGCGTGCAAGGCGAGATCGATGCGCGCGCCTCGGAGCTCAAGGTCATGCGGACGCGGATCGCGATGTCGGAATTGTCGATCGGCTATCTGTCGCGTGGCGTGCTGGTCAGCGACCAGACGGCGGACCCGACGTTGCAGGCGCTGTACGACTTCCTGAACGTGGTGTCGGCGAGCTTCGCGGCGCTGATCCGCTTCGTCGCGGGCATCCTGCCCTGGCTGCTGCTGGCGCTGCCGCTGCTGTGGCTGCTGCGGCGCTGGTGGCGACGGCGCTGAGCGCCGCCGCCACCGCTGCGGTGCCGATCAGGGTTGCTTGACGGGCGCGGGCGTCTGCGTCCGCGCGTAGTTCTCGAGGCTCGACAGACTGGGGTCTACCCACTTGTCCGGCGCCGCCATGTACAGCGGCCAGCGCTCCTTGACGCGCTGCGCGACGTTGGCCGGCACCCGGTCGAGGCTCTTCACCGATGAGAACGTGCCGGCATAGACGATGTGGCCCGGCGTTTGCCCCATCAGCATCCACGGCAGCCACGGCGTTATGCGGTTCCACACACCGGTGTGCGGCAGGTGCGTCAGCTTGTCGTTCTCGACGTCCTCGCGCCGGATCACGTAGCGGAACAGCTCTGAGACGCGGTTCATCGCACCGGCGCTCTCGCGCGGCCACTTCGCCGGATCGAGCGCGTTCTTGTAATACAGGTGGATGTCCGTCGTCAGCGTGACGGTGTCGTCGTCCATGATATTCCAGTTCAGCAGCAGCGGTCGACGCGGCGGCTTCTCCGTGTTCAGGCCGCCGTAGTTCGGCGGATCCGGGAAATGGTCCGAGATCACGTAGTTGAACGGGTCGTTCGCGACGTCGACGACCTTGACGCGTTCGCCGGTATAGACGTTGGTCCACTCGTCCATCAGCTGGCCGGTGGCGTAGTCCTTGTAGAAGATCAGCTCGCGGCACAGGCGCTGGTAGTCGCCGTTGGGCTGCTTGATGACGCGGATGCCCGAGAACACCTCGAAGCCGAACAGCGGCATGACCCGCTCGTTGTCGCGCACGCCGAGCACCGTGCCGGTCACATAGCCATGCACGAACTTGCCCGGGGCGGTATCGCCTTCGAGGCGCGCCTTGGTCTCGCGGTTCCAGACCGGGTCCTTGAACTTCGCGCGCAGTGCGTCGTCGGTCCAGCGGTAACGCTTGCGCGGCGATTTCATCGCCGCTTCGGCCGGCGTCGTGGTCGCTGCGAGGCCCGCGGCAACGCCCGCCGCGGCGGTCAGCAGCGTGCGGCGATTCAGGGGCGAACTGCGGTCAGGGGTCGAATCATCCATGTCGGGCTCCCGGGTGGGTGGATCTGAACAGCCGCCAGCCTTGCCCGTGGTCCGTCGGCAGCGCAAGCGTCAGGCGCCGAAACACCCCGATGCGGTGCAAAGATGATCGCGTGGTGGCCTGCGATCGAAGCACGTGGTGGCGCTTTCGCGCGGCCGCGCTGGCAGGTAGTCTCGTCGAGGTCCGTTCAGTCACCTCTCGGAGAAGCCTATGTCTGCCATGTCGCGCCGCATCGTATTGCAGGGAGCCGCTGGTCTCGGCGCCACGGGCCTGATGGCTGGCGCAGGCGGTGCGCAGGCCGCTACGGCCGCTCGCCCGGATTTCACCGATGCGCGCACGATACTGCGCACACACGTCAAGATGGTCGGCAGCCTCGGCCGCGAGGTCGTGCACTCGTTCATGCGGCTGAACATCTATGCCGACCTGGGCGAAGGCAACTTCGTGCCCTGCTTCACGATGAACAACATCCTGGTCGACTACTGGGAACCGCAGGGCGACGACGTCCACGAGATGCGCAAGTACGAAGTCGGCTACTACACGAAGTTCGACAGCCAGGAGCCGCTCGAAGCGTTCGAGAATCCGGTCACGGGAAAGACCGAGGCCATCCATCATTTCCGTCTTGGACCGGTGCCGCGCGTCTACTCACCCGATGGCGTGATCGCGATGGGCTACAACCCCAAGCTGCTGCCAATCGAGGTCATTGGTGACCGTGTGCTGCTCGCGACGCAGTCGATCGAGAACCGCCCGGACATGATCCGGCCGGGCGAGACGATGTACACGAATTCCTTCATGACGATGTCGGCGACGCTCGCCGACGTCGCGAACCCCAAGGTGCTTTCGGCGCCCGTGCACCTGCAGTTGCAGAACAAGAATCGTTGGGCACCGTGGATGGGCATGGGCGATCGGCCGGGCGGCACCGTGGCGCGCGGTTATGGTGCGAAGATCCGCGGCCTCGATGATCTACCGGCGGGCGTCGCCGCGGGCGCGCGCCGCTTCGTGCCCGAGATCTTCGAGACGGCGACATGGACCGAGTTCCTGTTCGAGGACAGCGAATACCTGAAGCAGCGCGACAGTGCAGCGGCGGGCGGCAGCGGCGGCTAGCGCGACGCGCGCGCCTCAGAGGGCGCGGAACTGCCAGCGGAGGGTCACCTTGCCGCCCGCAGTGTCAAAGCTGTGCTCGCCGTCCTTCAGCGGTCCCGGGTAGGGGCCGGCGATCACCGTCGCTGTCGGTAGCGCCGATGCGGTCTCGAGACCTTCGGGCTCGCCGTAGCCCGCCTCACGGCGAAAACCAGAGCCCTGTGGCGAGACGAACAGCAAGCGGGTGCTGTTCGCGGTGAGGTCCGTCTCGACGGTCACCAGCGTATCGGGGGTCTCGAACTCCTGTGTGCCGGTCGTGCGGATGGTCGGCTCTTCGCCCGCGATCGTCGGGTCATCGAGCTTGCGCGTGTCTGCAACGACCATGCGCACACGGCAGCCTTCGTTGAACCACGGTTGCAGCAGCGGTCCCTCGGTGTAGACCGATGCGTCGCCGCGCTCCATGGCCGCGATCTGCTCCGGCGTGGGTCCGGTGATCGAGGAGACATTCGAGGAGCCGCCGACGGTGATCGGGCAGACGAGCCGCGTGCGGCGATCGTAGGTGGTCAGGTCCTTGAACTCCTTGTCACCGACCAGGCGTGCCACCCAGGTCATCTCGATGATGAGTTCGCCGCGTGTATCGGGAGCGGCTTCGATCGACGCGTCAGCCGGCGCAGCGTCGGTTGTCGTGGCGGGCGTCGCGGCCGCTGCGTCGTCGGCCAGCGCGGGTGCCACTGGATCCGGTGCGCCTCCGCAGGCCGGCAACGCCAGCGCTACGGCCAGCACCGTGGTGTGCGCCAGCCCGACACGGATGGCCTGCGCTCGCCACGGGTATCGCTGTTCAGCCATCGACGTTCTCCTCGTGCGCACTGCGACCAGGACGAGACAGTACGCGACGCCGCACCGTGCAACGTGCCGCGTCCCCTGATCGGGGTACAGCAGCGACCCTCCACCGGAATGCGCGTCCGGCGTCGCTAGAGTCGGCAGCGTCTACCACTGCCGCCCGGAGTCTCGCCCATGCGCAGCGCGCAAGTTCGTCTCGCCATCGTCGTTGCCGCCTTGGCAGCGCCGTTCGCCAGTGCGCTGGCACACGCAGAAGCCTATGCCGGTGGAGCACTCGGCATCGCGCGGCAGCAGCTGGTCTGCGCGGCGGGTGCGCCCTGCGAGGAGGACGTCGGCGTCGGGCGCGTCTTTGGCGGCTGGCGCTTCAGCGAACGCTGGGGTGCCGAGGTTGCCTGGACAGGCGGGCTCGCGGATTTCACGGCCAGCGACAGCCTCGCAAACCTGAGCTGGTACGGCGATTTCAGCGTCGAGGTGCTGAGCCTCAGCGCGACCTGGACCATGGCCTTCGACAATGTCGACCTGCAACTGCGCGCCGGCATCGCATCGGTGCGCGGCGAGTTCGACAGCGCCAGTTTCGGTGTGCCGGATTCCAAGGCGACCGAGACGCGGCCCGTGTTTGGCTTCGGGCTACGGCACGCGATCGATCCGCGCTGGACGCTGCGGGCCGATCTCGACTTGACGGAAGGCCAGGCCTACACCCGCAAGGGTCGTTACACGAGTTTCACCGTCGGCGT
>JBIITU010000150.1:0-7493 GCA_044340335.1 Steroidobacteraceae bacterium | reverse complement strand
GAGGGTTCTCGACGGCGGCTGGAAACGGGCAGTATAGAGGCCTCTCGCAATGCTTCGGAGGACCGCCATGCACGCCACCCTGACCCGCCTGACGACGGCGACCCTGCTGCTCGGCCTCAGCGGCTGTGTGGCGCTGGGCGGTGCCGTGCCGACCGCTGACGTCGCGCTCGTCGCCCGCAGCGGCAGCGCCGTGACCGGCACGCTGACCTTCACCGAAGGTTCGGCCGGCGTGCGGCTGCGCGGCGAAGTCCGCGGCCTCAAGGCCGGTGCCGAACACGGCTTTCACATCCACGAGAAGGGCGACTGCTCGGCGCCGGATGCGACCAGCGCCGGCGGGCATTTCAATCCTGGCGGCACCGCGCATGGCCGTCATGGCGCGGGCGCGCATCATGCGGGCGACCTGCCCAGCCTGGTGGCCGACGCCAACGGCGTCGCGAAAGTCGATGCGCTGATCGCCGGCATCACGTTGCTGCCGGGCACCACGAGTGCCACCGGTCGCAGCGTCATCGTGCATCGCGATCCGGATGACTACGTGACCCAGCCGACCGGCAACTCGGGCCCGCGGATCGCCTGCGGCGTGCTCGTGCTGCGCTGACGCGCGGCGCGGCCAAGGCCGCGCTCTGCGTCGCTACATGATCCGCGGCGCAGCGTGCTGCGCCTGTCCGGCGCGCGCTGCGGCCGCCGCCGGCTCGAGGTCGGGATCCCAGTCCTTGGCGACGAAGCGCCGGCCGTTCCAGTCGGCGGAGTCATCCGCGCACAGCCACAGCGTCGGCGGCACGATGATCTCGGCCGGCAGGATGCCGCCGACCCGGCCTTCATCGCCGGTCGGCCCCTTGCCCGCCTGGAACCCCGCCTGGGCGCGCGTGCCGATCACGCCGCCCGGAATCAGCGCCGTGTCGCTGGGCCCGCCGGGCAGCAGCACGTTCGCCGTGACGCCCGAACCGGCCAGATCACGGGCCCAGACGACCGTCGATACCTCGAGCGCCGCTTTGGTCGCGCCGTATGCCGCGAGTCCCTGCATGACCATGGTAGGCAGCGAGGTCGAGATGTTGACGATGCGACCGAAGCGCTGCGCCAGCATGCCGGGCACCGCGGCGCGAGCCATCTGGAACGCACCGATCAGGTTGGCCTCGACCATGGTGCGATACGCCGCCGACGGTGCCGCCCAGAATGGCGGCTTGGCGCGGAAGAAGTCCGGATCGGCCTCGGCAGCGCCGCGCGCGGCATTGTTGACCAGCACGTCGAGCCGGCCGTGCAGCTCGATGGCGCGTGCCACGCTGCGCTGGCAATCCGCGTCGTCGGCGACGTCGGCGAGCAGGAAGTCGAAGCGGCCGCCGTCGCGCGCGACGCGCGCGGCGTCGGCGGCGGTCTGTTCGAGCTCAGCACGCGCACGACCGGACGTGCCGAGCACGAGTGCGCCCTGCTCGACCAGGCCGAGCGCCATCAGCCGTCCGAACCCACGACCCGCGCCCGTGACCAGCACGACGCGACCCCGCAGGCTCGGATAGCGATGCACCGCGACGCTCAGATGCGCAGTCCGCCGTCGATGTCGAGGCAGCGACCGGTGAAGAAGTCGTTCTCGGAAATGAACACTGCCGTCAGCGCGATCTCCTGCGCTTCACCGAGCCGACGCAGCGGCACGGCCGACAGGATCTTGTCGAGCACTTCCGGGCGCATCGCCGCGAGGATGTCGGTCTTGGTGTAACCCGGCGCGATCGAGCCGGTGCGGATGCCGTAACGCGCGAGTTCCTTGGCCCAGGTCTCGGCCATCGCCGCCACGCCCGCCTTGGTGGCGACGTAGTTGGTCTGGCCGGCATTGCCGTAGCGCGAGCTCGACGAGATGTTGATGATGACGCCGCCGTTGCCGAGCTTGATCATGCGCTCCGCCGCTTCACGACCGCACAGGAACACGCCTGTCAGGTTGACGTCGATGACGGCCTGCCACTGGTCCAGCGTCATCTTGCCGGTCACGGCACCGTCTTTGGCCTTGATCAGCAGGCCATCCTTGACGATGCCGGCGTTGTTGACGATCACGTCGAGGCGCCCGAAGTCCGCGACGATGGCATCCATCGCAGCAACCACCTGGTCTTCCTTGGTGACATTGACGACGTAGCTGCGCGCCTTGACGCCGGCCGCTTCACAGTCGCGCGTGGTTTGATCCAGATCGGCCTGGTTCATGTCGAGCACGGCGACGTTGGCGCCCTTGGCCGCGAACGTGCGGCAGATCTCCCGACCGATACCCCGACCACCGCCGGTCACGACGACCGTCTTGCCTTGTAGTTGCATTCGACCCCCGAAGTAAAAAAGCGCGGCGATTCTGGCTTCTTGCGCTGCAAAAGAAAAGCCTCCCCCCACGCCAACCCGATCCACGTCGCCGTACACTGGCCATATGTTGAATATTCGACCCGCTGCGCCAGGCGATGGCGCCCTGATCCACGAGCTGGTGGCCGCGCTCGCCGACTACGAGCGGCTGGCGCATCAGCTCGAAGCAACGCCGGCTCACTTCGAGGCGGCCCTGTTCGGACCGTCGCCGCGCGTGTTCTGTGACATCGCGGAATGGCAGGCCGATGGCCGGCGCGAAGCCGCGGGCCTCGCGTTGTGGTTCTACAGTTTCTCGACCTTCCGCGGCTGCCACGGCATCTATCTGGAAGACCTGTTCGTGCGCCCGGAGCAGCGCGGTCGCGGCATCGGCCGCGGGCTGCTCGCGGGACTGGCGCGGCGCTGCGTCGCCGAGTCGCTCGGCCGACTCGAGTGGTCAGTGCTCGACTGGAACGAGCCAGCCATCGGGTTCTACCGCGCGCTCGGGGCACAGCCGATGGACGAATGGACCGTGTATCGCCTGACCGGCGAGCCGCTCGCGCGCCTCGGCAGCGCGCCTCAGTAGTCCTGCAGGAACTCCAGCAGCGCCGCGGAGAAATCCTCGGCTTGCTCGCGTGCCGACATATGCCCGGCGTCGAGCACGATCAGGTCGGCGCCCGGGATCGCGCCGAGCAGCAGCTCGGACTGCTCGACCGGCGTCGCGACATCCTGCGTGCCGGCGATGACCAGCGTCGGCGCAGCGATGTTGCCTAGCGCCGCGCGCTGATCCATGTCGCGGATCGCCGCGCAGGCCTCGAGGTAGCCGCGCGCGGTCGTGGCACGCAACGTCTGCGCCGTGGCTTCGATGACGTCTGGATGCCGCTCGCGGAACGCAGCGCCGAACCAGCGCTCGCCCACGCCGCTGGCGAGCGCAGCGAGGCCATCGCGCTGCACCATCGCGATGCGTGCATCCCAGGTATCGCGCGGCCCCATGCAGGCGCTGGTGTTCGCGAGCACGAGCCGCGCGACGCGCTGTGAGATCGCGGCTTGCCCGGGCGTGGCCGGCGCCTGGCTTGCGGCCCACATCGCGACCATGCCGCCCATTGAAAGTCCGCACCAGTGCGCGCGTTCGATGTGCAGCGCGTCGAGCACGGCCAGCACGTCGTCCGCGTAGTCGGCGATGCGCCGGTCCTGACGCGCGGCGGCGGCATCGGCGACGCCGTCCAGCCAGGTCGATTTGCCATGCCCGCGCATGTCGAGGCGCAGCACGCCGAAGCTGCGCTCGAGGGCATCGAGCTGCGCCTCCCACATCGTGAGGTCGGCACCCAGCGCGTGCAGCAGCACCACCGTAGGGGCGTGCACCCGACCGGAGAGGACGTAATGCAGGCGTGCGCCGTCGTGTTCGACGAAACCCGCCCGGGATGGGCGGCGAGGTTCGGTCATGGTCTGTCAGCCCTTGTGCTCGCGAGGGCGGGCATTGTATGCCGGAATCGCCAATGGACCGCCGCTCTGGTACCCTGCGCGGCCTTTTGCCCCCTCGCCCGCCCGGGTGGTCCTCGCATGACTCAGCCGCAACCGATCCGCAACATCGCCATCATCGCGCACGTCGATCATGGCAAAACCACGCTGGTCGACTGCCTGCTGAAGCAGTCCGGCACTTTCGCCGCGCACGAGCGGATCGCCGATCGCGTCATGGATTCGAACGACATCGAGCGCGAGCGCGGCATCACGATCCTGGCCAAGAACTGCGCGATCGAATACTCGGGCATGCGCATCAACATCGTCGACACGCCCGGCCACGCCGACTTCGGCGGCGAAGTCGAGCGCGTCCTGTCGATGGTCGATGCAGTGCTGCTGGTCGTCGATGCGGTCGAGGGCCCGATGCCGCAGACCCGCTTCGTCACGCGCAAGGCGCTGGCCATGGGCCACAAGGCCATTGTCGTCGTCAATAAAGTGGATCGCCCCGGCTCGCGCCCGGACTGGGTCGTCGACCGGACCTTCGAACTGTTCGACAAGCTCGGCGCAACCGACGAACAGCTCGATTTCCCGATCGTCTACGCCTCGGCGCTGCAGGGCTGGGCCACCAGCGACCTGACCGCGCCGCAACCGACCAACATGCAGGCGCTGTTCGAGACGGTGCTGAAGCACGTGCCGCCGCCGCCGGCCGATCCGGACGCGCCGCTGCAGCTGCAGATCTCGACGCTCGATTACAACTCCTACGTCGGTCGCATCGGCATCGGCCGCATCCGCCGCGGCACGCTGCGGGCGGGCATGAACGTCGCGCTGCGCAATGGCGACGAGGACAAGGGCACGGGCAGGATCACCCAGGTGCTGACTTTCCGCGGCCTCGAGCGCGAATCCGTGCAGCAGGCTTTCGCCGGCGACATCGTTGCCGTCACGGGCATCGAGGATGTGACGATCGGCCTGACGGTCTGCGACGTGGCCTCGCCCGAGGGACTGCCGCCGATCAGCGTCGACGAGCCGACCCTCGTCATGACCTTCCAGGTCAACACGTCGCCGCTCGCCGGCCGTGAAGGCAAGTTCGTCACCAGCCGCCAGATCCGCGACCGCCTGTATCGCGAGCTCGAGAGCAACGTCGCGCTGCGCGTCGAGGACACCGCCGATGCCGACGTGTTCCGGGTCTCTGGCCGCGGCGAACTGCATCTGACCATCCTGATCGAGAACATGCGCCGCGAGGGCTACGAACTCGCCGTCGGCAAGCCGCAGGTGCTGAAGAAAGTCATCGACGGCGTGCTGCAGGAGCCCTTCGAGGCACTGACCGTCGACGTCGCCGAGGAGCACCAGGGCGGCGTCATGCAGGAGCTCGGGCTGCGTCGCGCCGAGATGACCGACATGGTCGTCGACGGCAACGGCCGCGTGCGCATCGAATATCGCGTGCCCGCGCGCGGCCTGATCGGCTTCCAGGGCGAGTTCATGACGATGACGCGCGGCACCGGCCTCGCGAGCCACATTTTCGACGGCTACGGCGTCGTCAAGGGCGAGATCCCGGAGCGCCACAACGGCGTGCTGATCAGCAACGAAGATGGCGAAGCGGTGGCCTATTCGCTGTTCACGCTGCAGGAACGCGGCCGGCTGTTCGTCGAGCACGGCAGCAAGGTCTACGAAGGCATGATCATCGGCATCCACAGCCGCGACAACGACCTGGTCGTCAACCCGATCCGCACCAAGAAGCTCAGCAACGTGCGCGCCGCCGGCAAGGACGACGCGCTGCTGCTGACGCCGCCGATCAAGCTGACGCTCGAGTACGCGGTCGAGTTCATCAACGACGACGAGATCGTCGAAGTCACGCCGGAGTCGATCCGGCTGCGCAAGCGCTTCCTGAAGGAAACCGACCGCAAGCGCGCCGAGCGCTCGTCCGACGCCGCCGTCGGCGAGTGACCCACAGCGCCCGGGCGCGGGCTGCGCGGCGTCAGCCGCCGGCCTGCAGCAGCTCCGCGTTGCCGCCCGCGGCGGTCGTGTTGACCGTCAGCGTGCGCTCGAGCGCGAGCCGCGGCAGGTAATGCGGACCGCCGGCCTTCGGGCCGGTGCCTGACAGGCCGCTGCCGCCGAAAGGCTGCACGCCGACCACGGCGCCGATCATGTTGCGGTTCACATAGACATTGCCGCTCGTGGTCGCTGCGAACACCTCGCGCCAGAAGCCTTCGATCCGCGTCTGCACGCCGAGCGTCAGCGCGTAGCTACTGCCGCGGATCGCCGCCAGCAGTTCGGCGACGCGATCGGCGCGATAGCGCACCACATGCAGGAGCGGCCCGAACTGCTCGCTGTCGAGCTGGGCGACTGAGTCGAGTTCGATCAGCGTCGGCGCGACGAAACTGCCGTGCGCATGCCGCGCATCGAGCGCGACCCGCTTGCGCACCCGCGCGCCAGCACGCATCCGCTCGACGTGCGCCTCGAGCGCTGCAGCCGCCGCCGCGCTGATCACGGGACCGACGTCGGTCGCCGGATCGGCCGGATCGCCGACAGTGAGCTCGTCCATCGCGCCTTCGAGCAGCTCGAGCAGTCGGTCGGCGATGTCCTCCTGCACGCACAGCAGGCGCAGCGCCGAGCAGCGCTGCCCGGCGCTGCCGAACGCGGAGGCGACCACGTCGTCGACGACCTGCTCGAGCAACGCGGTCGAATCGACCAGCATCGCGTTGATGCCGCCGGTCTCGGCGAGCAGCGGCAGGATCGGTCCGTCGCGCTGCGCGAGCGCGCGGTTCAGCCACTGCGCCGTGCGAGTCGAGCCGGTGAACACCACGCCCGCGAGTCGCGGATCGCGCAGCGCCACCTCGCCGAACTCGCGGCCGGTCATGGCCAGCAGGTGCAGCACGCCGCGCGGCACGCCGATCTCGTGCAGCAGGTCGATGACCGCGGCGGCCACCAGCGGCGTGCTCTCGGCGGGCTTGGCGAGCACGGCGTTGCCGGCCGCCAGCGCTGCCGCCACCTGGCCCGTGAAGATCGCGAGCGGGAAATTCCAGGGGCTGATGCAGGCCAGCACGCCGCGGCCGTGCAGCGACAGTTCGTTGCTCTCGCCAGTCGGACCGGTCAGCGCCAGCGGCGCGCCGAACAGCTGGCGCGCCTCGGCGGCGTAGTAGCGGCAGAAATCCGCGGCCTCGCGAATCTCGGCGATGGCATCCGGCAGCGTCTTGCCGGCTTCGCGCACCAGCAAACGCACGAAGCGCGAGCGCGCGAGCTCGATGGCATCGGCCGCCCGCTCGAGCAGCGCGGCGCGTGCGGCGCCACCGCTCGCATCCCAGCCGTGTTGCGCCGCGGCGGCTGCCGCGAACGCGGCATCGACATCGGCTGCGGTGGCGAATTCCAGCGCACCCACGAGTTCGCGCCGGTCGGCGGGGTTGGTGATCCGCTCACCCGCCGCGCACCGCGGCGCGGCGTTACTCGGCGCCGTCTGACTCGCCATCGCCGCAAGCGTGGCGAGCTCGCTGCCACAACCTGCGTCGAAGCCGCGTGAATTGGCCCGCGCCGCGCCATACAACCGCGCCGGCACCGGCAGCCCCGGATGGGCGACAGCACGCTGCGTTGCGGCGATCTCGATGGCGCTCATCGGATCGACGACGACCGCATCGACCGGCACCGCATCGTCCATGAAGCGATTGACGAACGAGGTATTGGCGCCGTTCTCGAGCAGCCTGCGCACGAGGTAGGCAAGCAGATCCGCGTGCGGACCCACCGGCGCA